>NZ_AUAG01000022.1:0-70959 GCF_000428605.1 Thioalkalivibrio sp. ALE19 | reverse complement strand
CGACCTCCTCCCTGTAGGAGGCGAGCTCCCTCGCCGACCCGGCGCAGGCGATTGGCCGGACGCAAAATCGGCCGGAGGGCCGGCCTCCTGCCGGGCCAGGGTTCGACCTCCTCCCTGTAGGAGGCGAGCCCCCTCGCCGATTCGGCCACCGATTCGGCCCTCTCGCCGATCCGATATCCCGTCCGTTCCGGCGGCCCGCCTCAGGCCCGCAGGAGCGGACCCTCAACCGCCTCACGGGCCTCGCGGCCCGCCAGTTCCTCGATGACCGCCAGGGTGAAATCCATCGCCACGCCGGGCCCGCGCCCGGTGATCACGTTACCGTCGATTTCCACGGCCGCACCGCTCGACTCCACCCCGGTGCCGTCGAGGGCACCGGTAAAGCAGGTCGCACGGCGGCCCTGCAGCAGCCCCGCCTGCGCCAGCACCTTGGGGGCCGCACAGATGGCCGCCAGATGCCGGCCGGCTTCCGCCTGTTTCTGCAGCCGTGCGATCAGCCGCGGGTCATCGCGCAGGTGATTCGCGCCCGGCAGTCCCCCGGGAATGGCAATCAGATCGAAGTCTCCGTCGACGGCCGTTTCGAGGTCGCTGTCCGGCTGGATCACCGTAGCGCGCGAGCAGGTGACCGGCCCGGCCTCCTGACCGGCCACCGTGACCTCGAAGCCGGCCCGCCGGAACAGGTCGATCATGGTCACGGCCTCCAGCTCTTCCGAGCCGGAGGCCAGAGGTACGAGCACTCGCGTCATCGAGCCCCTCCCGCTAGCGTCCGTTGTAGAAGTTCAGGCCCTTGAGGAGATTGAGGGCCTCGTTCAGGCCAAAGTCGCGCTCGGCCAGGCTTTCTTCTTCCTCGTCATCGACATCGTCCGGCAGGTCGGGCCGCGCGGGCGAGTCGTCTTCCGAGCGCGATACCCGCAGGGTCTCGTCCAGCGCGATGTCCGGGGTGATCCCTTCGTCCTGGATGGACCGGCCGTCCGGGGTGAAGTAGCGTGCGGTGGTCAGCTTGATCCCGGTCTGCTCCGACAGCGGCAGGATGGTCTGCACCGACCCCTTGCCGAAGCTGTTCTGCCCCATGATGATCGCGCGACCGTGGTCCTGCAGAGCACCCGCGACGATCTCCGAAGCCGACGCCGAGCCGCGGTTGACCAGTACCACCATCGGCACGCCATCGAGGACGTCCCCCGGCGAAGCGTCATATTCGATCTGCGCCTCGTCCAGACGGCCCTCGGTGTAGACGATCCGTCCACCGTCCAGGAAGGCGTCGGACACGCCCACGGCGCCGTTGAGGATCCCGCCCGGGTTGTTGCGCAGGTCCAGTACCAGGCCCTTCAGTCCGTTGGCCTCCTTGAGCTCCTCGATCGCGCTGACCAGATCCCGCGCCGTGCGCGTCTGGAAGTTGCTGACGCGTACGTAGCCGTAGCCGTCTTCCAGCATCTCGGAGCGGACGGATTCCACCTGGATGATGTCGCGCGTGATGGTGATCTCCAGCGGCTGATCCTCGCCGTCGCGCACCACCGTCAGGGTGATGTCGGAACCCTGTTCGCCGCGCATCCGGCTGACGGCATCCGACAGGGTCATGCCGCGCACCGAGTCGCCGTCCAGACGCACGATGAGGTCACCCGCCTGGATGCCCGCACGATCCGCCGGCGTATCGTCGATCGGAGCGATGACCTTCACGAAGCCGTCTTCCATCCCGACCTCGATCCCGAGGCCGCCGAACTCGCCCGAGGTTCCCGCTTCCATGTCACGGAAGTCGTCCTCGTCGAGGTAGGAAGAGTGCTCGTCGAGCCCCGTCAGCATGCCCTGAATGGCGTTGTCCAGCAGCTCGCTGTCGTCGACTTCCTCGACGTAATTGCGCTTGATGCGCATGTAGACGTCGGTGAAGCGCTGCAGGTCCTCGACCGGCAGTGCCGACAGACCGGCGGCATCGTCGCGCCCGGCGTACACGCCCACGGACACGCTCAGCATGATGCCCAGAACGAGGCCGGTGAGCAGGCCGTAGCCGGAATGGAAAATCTTGTTCATCAGAGTATCCCTTGTCCGAGGTCTTTCTGCGGTTATGCTCCGAATTCTAGCATTCCGCCCTTACTGTGACGGCCACCATGCCTGCGGGTTCAATGTCTGCCCCTCCCGCCGTACTTCGAAGTACAGTCCCGGCGCGATGGCGGGACTGCCTTCCCCGGCGCGACCCACCGGCTCGCCTGCATCGGCCGATTCCCCCGGCCCGGCGAGGATGTCTTCGAGGTTGCCGTACAGCGTCAGATAACCGTCCCCGTGATCCAGGATCACCAGGAACCCGTAGCCCTGCATCCAGTCCGCATAGACCACACGACCCTGATGCACTGCCCGCACCGGCGCGCCCGAGGGCGCCTCCAGCACCACGCCGTTCCACTGGCTGCGCAGGCTGCCCCGGCGTTCGCTGCCGAAATCGCGGATGACCGGCGCATCCACCGGTCGCGGCAACTCCCCCTCCAGATCCGCGAACGGGACATCCGGATTGACCGCGCGGGACCGAGGGGTCGCCTCCTCGCCCGTTTCTTCTTCGGCGGTGGTGGCATGGCGTTCTTCTTCGATCTCCGTGATCACGCGATCCAGGGTCTCGGCGTTGCGTTCGAGGCGTTCCAGCTCGAGTGCCTCGTCTTCCATGGCCGCCTCGAGTTCCTCCAGTGCCGCCCGGCGGGCTGCCTCCTGACGCTCCAGTTCGGCCATCGCTTCGCGGGTCTCGGTCTCGCGGCGAGCCAGCCGTTCGCGTTCCTCGGTCAGCCCGGCACGGGCCGCCTGCAGCTCCTCGATCCGTGCGTGCAGGTCTGCCAGGGCCCGTTCCCGCGCCTGCTGAATGGCGGCCGCATAAACGGGGTGGTGCCGCTGTCCGCCTTCCGTCGGCCGGTCACCCTGCCCGTGGCGCGCCTGCAGCCACTGGTCATGCACCAGTCGCGCCGCGTCGCGTCGCTGCTCGTGCAGCCGTTCCTCGCGCCGGGCCACGCGGGCCTCATGCTCGGCAATCACCTCCTCCTGGGCCTCACGGCGGCGTTCCAGCTCATCCAGTCGTTCGCGTTGTTCGCCCGCGCCCCGGGCGGACGCGGCGATCCGGTCTTCCAGATCGGCGACTGCCGCGCGTCGTTCCTCCAGCGAACGTTCGACGTCCCGGATGGCCTCCAGGGTCTTTTCCAGCTCCGCCTCGGGTTCCAGCGCCGTGGCCGGCACGGCAACCAGCAGGCCCGCCAGCAGCAGGCCAACCCATGAAAGCGACAGGGACAAGATTGCGTGAATCCGCATATCGGGGTACGTTTGCGTTCTAATATTCTCACCCAGTGGCAGGGGTCTTGCCCCTCCGAACGAGAGGCTGCCGTGAGCGACGAACCGTGCATCGAAGACGAACTGATGTCGCAGGACGAGGATATCGAGAGGGCCTCGCGCTCGCTCAAGGCCATGTCCCATCCGCTGCGACTCAAGATCCTGTGCATTCTGGGCGACCGGGAGGTCAGCGTACAGGAAATCGTGGATCAGGTCGGGACCTCGCAGAGCAATATTTCCCAGCACCTCGGAATCCTGCGTGACAAGGGCATCCTGGCCACGCGCAAGGACGCCAATCGGGTCTATTACCGCGTGGGGGACTCCCGCACCCTGCGCCTGATCGGTATGATGCAGGACGTCTTCTGCCGTTCCTGAATCCCGACCGGTCTCCCGCATGCTTGAACGACTGCCCGAATTCCTTGCCAACAACCCGATTCTGACAGGCGCCCTGATCGCGGTGCTTGCCCTGATCATCTACGCCGAGTTCCGGCGCCTGACGCGCAAGTACCGCGAGCTGGCGCCCACCGAAGCGGTGCGCGTAATGAACCAGGATGATGCCCTGGTGCTGGATGTGCGCGAGCACAACGAGGTCTCCGGCGGCCGCATCGGTGGCGCGAAGCATATCCCCCTCGGCGAACTGAAAAAGCGCATGCAGGACATCGAGGCGTGGAAGTCCAGCCCCGTGGTGGTCTATTGCCGTAGCGGTAACCGGTCCTCCATGGCTGCGAACCAGCTGACGGCGGCCGGCTTCGAGGACGTGGTCAATCTTTCCGGTGGCATCCAGGCATGGGAAAATGCGGGCATGCCGCTGAAGAAGAAGTGACATGCGCTTCGAGGTCTACTCTACCGGGCACTGCCCGTTCTGCATCCTCGCCCGCCGCCTGCTGAACCAGCGCGACCTCGGCTTCGACGAATACCGCATCGACCGGGACTCCGGGCTGCGCCACGAGATGGAACAGCGGGCGGACGGACGCACCAGCGTCCCGCAGATCTTCCTGGGGGACACCCATATCGGCGGCTACGATGAACTCCAGGCCATGGAACGGTCCGGCGAGCTGGACCGCCTGATCGAGGCCTGCGGGGGCGTGGACGCCGGCGATTCCACGAACACCTGAAAGGATCCGAACGCACCATGGCTGAAGAAAACCAGACCGACGCGGCCGCACAGGGCGGCCAGGGCTCCGATGGCCCCGAATTCTCCATGCAGAAGGTCTTCATCAAGGACCTGTCCTTCGAGGCCCCCGGCGCCCCGGAGATCTTCCTCAAGGAATGGAAGGGCGAGACCGGCATCCAGCTCAACACCCAGGCGCGCCCGGTGGGCGAGCAGGAAGGGGTCTACGAGGTCGAGCTGGGCCTGACGGTCACCACCGAATCCAACGGCGAGACCGGCTACCTGGTCGAGATCAAGCAGGCCGGGGTGTTCATCGTGCGCGGTTTCTCCGAGGAGCAACGCAATCAGCTGCTGGGTGCCTACTGCCCCAATGCGCTGTTCCCCTTCGCCCGCGAGACGGTTGCCGACCTGGTCCTGAAGGGCGGATTCCCGCAGCTGCTGCTGCAGCCGGTCAACTTCGACGCGCTGTATGCCAAGCACCTGAAGGAACAGCAGGAAGGTTCGGGTCAGGGCCAGGGAGGCAACGGCGCCGCCGTCACGGCCAGCGAAAACCCCTGAGCCGGCCCGGCGCATGCGCATCGCGGTACTGGGGGCCGGTTCCTGGGGGACCGCCCTGGCGGTGCATGCCGCACGCCTGCACGACGACGTGCGGCTGTGGGGGCGTTCGGCCGAGACCGCCGAGCGCCTCCAGCGCGAACGCGAGAATCCCCGCTATCTCCCGGGCCTGACCTTCCCGCGCAACCTGCGGGTGACCGCCGCGTCGGAGGTCGTCGACGGCGTCGACCTGGTGCTGGTGGTCGTGCCTTCGGGCGCCTTCCGCGAGACCCTGCGCTGGCTGCGGCCCCGGCTGGAACCGGGGCAGGTCGTGGCCTGGGCCACCAAGGGGCTGGAAACCGGGACCGGTGCCTGGCTGCACGAGGTGGCCGAGGCGGAACTCGGCCCCGGACAGCCGGCGGCCCTGATCTCCGGGCCTTCGTTCGCCGCCGAGGTCGCGCGCGGTCAGCCCACTGCCCTCACCGCCGCCTCGGCCGACCCGGAGCGCCGGCGACGTCTGGCGGATGCCTTCCACGGCGGTTCCATGCGCATCTACGGCAACCCCGACGTGATCGGCGTGGAGCTGGGCGGGGCGTTCAAGAACGTCCTCGCGGTGGCCTCCGGTATCGCCGACGGGGCCGGGTTCGGCGCCAACGCCCGCGCCGCGCTGCTGACCCGCGGGCTGGCCGAGTTACAGCGCCTGGGCGAGGCCCTGGGGGCGCGGCCGCAGACCCTGACCGGGCTGTCCGGCCTCGGCGATCTGCTGCTCACCTGCACCGACGACCAGTCGCGCAACCGCCGCGTCGGTCTTTTGCTGGGCCAGGGTTACGACCTGGCGACCGCGCGCGAGCGGGTGGGCCAGTCGGTGGAAGGGGTCGAGACCGCGCGCGTGGCAGTGGAACGCGCGCATGCCGCCGGCGTGGAGATGCCGATCTGCGAGGAGGTGCACGCGGTGCTCTACCGTGGCCGGCGGGTGCACGACGCGGTGCGGCGCCTGCTGGAGCGCGACCCGGTCGCCGAGAATATCTGACCCATCGGCTCATTCGCCGCCGGCGAAGTCCAGCTGGCGCCAGGCCTCGTAGATCACCGCCGCGACCGAATTGCCGAGATTGAGGCTGCGGCTGCCGGGCTGCATCGGCAGCCGCAGGTGTCGCTCCTCCGGGATCGCGTCCAGTTCCTGCTGCGGCAGGCCGCGGCTCTCGGGGCCGAACAGGAAGGCATCGCCGGCGGCGAACGCCGGGGTATCAAAGCGGCAGGTGCCGCGCGTGGTGATCGCGAACACCCGCCGCGGGGCCACGGATTCCCGCCAGGCGGCCAGGCTGTCATACTCGCGGACCCGGGCCCATTCCCGGTAATCCAGCCCCGCGCGGCGCAGCCGGCTCTCGTCGAGGCTGAAGCCCAGCGGGTGGATCAGATGCAGGGCCGCCCCGCTGTTGGCGGCCAGACGAATGACGTTCCCGGTGTTCGGCGGGATCTCGGGCTGATACAGGACGATGTGAAACATGAGCGAAGCGCGCGACGATTCGCGGCTCTCCCTGGAATTCTGCGGGCTGCATTTCAACACGCCTCTGGTGCTGCTGTCCGGCTGTGTCGGCTTCGGCGAGGAATATACCCGGGTGGCCGGCTTTTCCAACCGCGATGCCGGCGCGGTGTGCCTCAAGGGCACCACCGGGGCCGCACGGCCCGGCAACCCCCCGCACCGGGTGTACGAGACCCCGGAGGGCATGCTCAACGCCATCGGCCTGCAGAACCCCGGGGTCGAACAGGTGGTCGGCGGGATCCTGCCGGGGCTGGATTACGACGAGACGCGCTTCATCGCCAACGTCTCCGGCTCCACCATCGAGGAATACATCGCAGTCACCCGGGCCTTCGACGATTCCCCGGTGGACGCGATCGAGATCAACATCTCCTGCCCCAACGTGAAGGAAGGCGGGGTCGCCTTCGGCAATGACCCGGACATGTCCGCGCGGGTGGTCGAGGCCTGCCGCTCGGTCACGCAGAAGCCCCTGATCACCAAGCTCTCGCCCAACCAGACCGACATCGCCGAGAACGCCCGGCGCTGCATCGAGGCGGGTACCGACGGCTTTGCCGTGATCAACACCCTGATGGGCATGGCGGTGGACGCCGAGAGCGGCCGCGCGGTGATCGGCAACAACCAGGGCGGACTTTCGGGCCCGGCGATCAAGCCGGTGGCGCTGCTGAAGGTCCACCAGGTCCACCAGGTGGCCAGGGCCCATGGCATCCCGATCATCGGCCAGGGCGGGGTCACCCGCGCCGAGGATGCCCTGGAGTTCCTGCTCGCGGGGGCCAGCACCGTGGGCGTGGGCACCGGGCTGTTCTACGATCCGCTGTGCCTGCCGAAGATCCTCGCCGGCATCAACGACTACATGGACCGCCACGGGATCGGCCACGTGAGCGAGCTGACCGGGCGGCTGCAGCTGAACGAGGGGTTCTCCGGCTGCGGCGCCTGACGCGCCGGCAGCGCCCGCGCCTGCCGGTTACGGCCGTTCCTCGTTCATTCCCAGTTCCTGGATCTTGCGCGTCAGCGTGTTGCGGCCCCAGCCCAGCAGGGCCGCGGCCTGCTGGCGGTGTCCGCCCGAGGCCCGCAGCGCCTCCCGGATCAGCGTGCGTTCCATCGCCGGCTGCAGGCTCCCCAGCACGTCCCGGTCGCCGCGTTCCCAGTGCTCGCGGGCCACGCGCGCCAGTTCATCGGTCCACTCCAGGGGTTCGACCGGCACGGCCTGTGCCGGTCCCGGTCCCGGTCCCGGTTGCGGCGTGCCCGTGGACCGGGGCGTGTCATCGCGGCGCAGTTCCGCCGGAAGGTCGTCCAGGTGCACTTCGCGTCCGGAGGCCATCACCGTAAGCCAGCGGCAGGTGTTTTCCAGCTGACGCACATTGCCCGGCCATGGCAGGCGCTGCATCTCCGCGACCACCTCGGGGCGCATCACCTTGGGCTCCACGCCCAGCTCGGTGGCCACCTCGCTCATGAAATGATTGACCAGCAGCGGGATATCTTCCGGCCGCTCGCGCAGCGACGGCACATGGATGCGGATCACGTTGAGGCGGTGGAAAAGGTCCTCGCGGAACTGCCCCGCGCGCACCCGCTCTTCCAGGTCCTGGTGGGTCGCGGCGATGATGCGCACATCGGTATGGATGGGGGTATGCCCGCCCACCCGGTAGAAGGTGCCGTCGGCCAGCACTCGCAGCAGGCGGGTTTGCAGATCGAACGGCATGTCGCCGATCTCGTCGAGGAACAGGGTCCCGCCGTCGGCCTGCTCGAAGCGGCCCTTGCGGGTCTGGCTGGCGCCGGTAAAGGCCCCCCGCTCGTGGCCGAACAGCTCGCTTTCCAGCAGGTCCTTGGGGATGGCCGCCGTGTTCAGGGCGATCAGCGGCTGCCCCGCCCGCGGACTGTGCTGATGCAGCGCGCGTGCGACCAGCTCCTTGCCGGTCCCCGATTCGCCGTTGATCAGAACCGTGATATTGGAGCGTGACAGGCGGCCGATGGCGCGGAACATCTCCTGCATCGCCGGCGCCTCGCCGATGATGGGGGTTTCCTCGGCGCTGCCCTCGTCGGGCGTTGCGGCCGCCAGGCTGTCACGGCGGGCCTCCAGGGCACGCTGCACCAGGGCCACCGCCTCGTCCACGTCGAACGGCTTGGGCAGGTATTCGAACGCCCCGGTCTGGTAGGCGCCCACCGCGCTCTCCAGATCGGAGAATGCGGTCATGATGATGACCGGCGGCGCGTCACCGCGGCTCTGCATGCGCGCCAGGAAATCGAGCCCGTTGAGCCCCGGCATGCGAATGTCGGCGACGATGGTATCCGGGGTGTCTTCCGTCTCCAGGGCCGCCCATGCCGCGTCGGCGGACTCGAACCCGCGCACCGCGATATCGGATCGGCTCAGGGCGCGTTCCAGCACCCAGCGGATGGAATCGTCGTCGTCGATGATCCAGACCGTCGGATTCATGCGTCGGGGCTCTCGCTGGCGGGCGGTCCGGCCACGGGCAGGAGGATGTCGAAGCGCGTGGAGCCGGGCCGTGAATGGCATTCGATCAGGCCGTCATGCAGCTGGACCAGGCTCTGCGCGATCGGCAGGCCGAGGCCGGTGCCGCTGTCGCGGCCGGTGACCATGGGGAAGAAGATCCGCTCGCGGACCTCCTCGGGGATTCCCGGCCCGTTGTCGCGCACGCTCAGGCGCGCGACCAGCCGGTGGCGTTTGCCGGAAACGGTGTACTGGCGCAGGATGCGCGAGCTGAGCACGATCTCGCCCTCGTCGCCCAGCGCCTGCAGGGCGTTCTGCACCAGGTTGAGGAGCGCCTGCACCAGCATGTCGCGATCCGCTTCGATCTCCGGGATCGAAGGGTCGTAGTCGCCGCGGATCTTCACGCCCAGCGGCAGCTGGACGCTGATCAGGCCGCGCACATGCTCGAGGACTTCGTGCAGGTTAAGAGGGGCGCGCTGCGGCATGTTGTTGGGGCCGAGCATGCGGTCCACCAGCGAGCGCAGGCGGTCGGCCTCATGGATGATGATGCGCGTGTATTCGCGCAGGTCGGGATCGTCCAGTTCTCCGGCCAGCAGCTGCGCGGCGCCGCGCAGCCCGCCGAGCGGGTTCTTGATCTCGTGCGCCAGCCCGCGCGTGACCGCGCGCGAGATGGCCTGCTGCTTCTGCAGCTGTTCCTCGCGCGAGATGCGCTCGTGCCGGTCGATCGCGCTGAGTTCGAACAGCAGCCGTCCGGGTTCGTCACCCTCGCCGTGCAGCGGCGTGATCACCACGTCGGCCAGGAAGCTTTCCGCGCGCAGCGGTTCCAGGCGCCGCGCACGCAGGGTGATCGGCTGGTCCTGGGTCAGGGCGTTGCGCAGACGGGTGGTCAGGTTGCGGTCCAGATGCAGCCACTGGCCGAGCGGGTGACCGAGGATGCGCTCGCGGCTGAGGCCCAGCAGGACCTCGGCCGCGCCGTTCATCGCCTGCAGCCGCAGATCCCCGTCGGTGACCATCACGGCCGTGGACAGGTCGTCCCACCACGGGGGGGTGGGCAGCGAGGCGGGCGAAGGGGGCGTATGCGGGCTCATCACCCGGTTTCAAGCATGAAGTGCGCCAGAATGGCCACGAGGGCGTCGCAGCGCTTCGTCCGGGGGCGTTGTGCGGTGGCGCTCTGATGAGGTGCAGTCATTGCCCTATTGTAGGGCATTCTGTGCATCAAAGTGGTGCGATGCCCGTGGCTGGCTCAGAAATCCACCAGTTCCACGGGCACCGGGACGTCCTCGATCGAAGTTTCGTCTTCATCGTCGGTCTCTTCGTCCGCATCCGCATCTTCCTCCGGCTCGTCGTCCGTCGGGTCTTCTCCCGGCCGCCGGATCGGGCGTTCGAGGATCTCGCGGGCGTTTTCCAGGGGGACGGCGCCCATCGGCTCCTGAACCTCGATGCGTTCGCTGCGCCCGTCGCCGGGTGCCTCGTCGGAGAAATGCACCACACCGTCTTCGTCCACCCAGCGGTGGACCTCGGTGGAGGCCAGAACGCCGATGCCCGGCGCCCCGGCGATGGCCAGGGCCACAAGCCCCGCGAGGGAGGCTCGCGGGGTCATCAGGCGGCGGGCCTTACCCATACCGACTGCACCCGGGTGCCGGCGTCCTGCAGGCCGGCCAGGCGCGGATCGGGGCCCGCGGGCGCGTGGCCGGCCTCGATGCATTCCAGCCAGTCGTCCAGCGCGGCCATGCGCAGGAGCGTCGGGGCGGCGCCGCGTTCGATCGCGCTCAGCGGGCGCTCGCGGTGATAGCCATCCAGCAGGGCGCGGTAGCGTTCGCGATCGAGCTCGCCCGTCTCGCTGACGGCCACCGCCAGCGCGATGCGCGCCAGTTGCCAGAACGCCGGCACGGGGGCCGGCGGGACCGTCAGATCCGCCAGTCCGGTGTGCTCGCCGTGCCGGCGGACCGAGCGCCAGAAGCTGCCGGCCACCGGCAGGTCCTCGAACCGGTACAGCCCCTGATGATGCAGCTCGCGGTTCAGTTGTTCGCGCGCCTGTTCGTCCAGGGTGGCGCTCAGGTCTTCGGTGCGTTCGCGCAGCTGCTGCTGCAGTACCCCGCGGCGCCAGACGCCGTCCTGCGGCAGGGCCTCCGCCGGATGCCAGGCCTGCCAGCGGGCCGCGAGGCGGCCCAGCGCCTCCGGCGTGCCGGGACCGCTGGCGATCGCCCCGGGCTCCGCGGCGTTGCCGCGCTCCAGGGTCCAGTGCGCGCGATCCCCGTCAAGCTGCGGGGCATCGTCATCGGTCGGCAGCCCCAGCGGAGCGCCGGCGGCCCGGGCAGCGGCAAAGGCTGCTTCCAGCGCCGCGGCACCCGCGACCGGCAGTTCCACGGTCGACTGCGTGCTTACCATTCCAGGATCCTCCAGCGGGGCGGGGTGAAACCGGGGGCCAGGTCGTCGCGGCGTTCAAGATCGCCTTCCCCGGTGACGTCCACCAGATAATAGGTCGGACCGGCGGCCGGGGTGACCTCGACGATCACCAGCTCACCGTCCACGCGATATTCGCGTCGCCGCTCGCCATCGCGCTCCATGATGATGACGTCCGCCTCTTCCAGTTCCTGCAGCTGGCGGGCGCGCTCGTCCAGCACCGGCGGCGGTGCGGGCTCGTCGCCGGCGGCTTCGTCGGGCATGTCGGGCGGTGGCGGGGCGTCTTCGAAGTCCTGCGCCGCCAGCGGCCCGGCGGCGAGAACAAGGCCCAGCAGGGCAGCGGCCAGCGCCGTGGCGCGGGTGCTCGTCATCATCAGAGCTCCATCAGTCGTTGTTTCTCTTCCGCCGAGGGCTCGAAGCTGCGGGCCTCGTAGTACTCGAAGATCACGTCCACGACCTCCTCGGGGGTGTCCACCACCGAGTATAGATTGAGGTCCTCGGCATCGATGGTCCCATGGGTGACCAGCGCGTCCTCGAACCACTGCAGCAGGCCTTCCCAGAACTTGCTGCCCACCAGCACGACCGGGATGCGGCGGGTCTTGCCGGTCTGCACCAGGGTCAGGATCTCGGCCAGCTCGTCCAGGGTGCCGAAGCCGCCCGGCAGTACCACGTAGGCGGAGGCGTACTTGACGAACATCACCTTGCGCGAGAAGAAGTGCCGGAACCCCAGGCCAATGTCCTGGTAGGGGTTGGCGTGTTGTTCGTGCGGCAGCTGGATGTTGAGCCCGATGCTGGGGGAATGGCCGGCGAACGCGCCCTTGTTGGCGGCCTCCATGATGCCCGGCCCGCCGCCGCTGACCACCGCGAAGCCCGCGTCCGACAGCTGGCGCGAGATCTGTTCCGCAAGCAGGTAGTCCGGGTGATCGGACGGGATGCGCGCCGAGCCGAACACGCTGACCGAGGGCTTGATGTGCGCCAGGCGCTCGAAGCCCTCCACGAACTCCGCCATGATCTGGAAGATCTTCCAGCTCTCGCGGGTCAGCGAGGAATCGTCGATGGGCCGCAGCCCGGGGTGTTCGGCTCGATCGTGATCGTTCATGGGGGGCGCGTTCTTTGCACTCTGGGGCGCCTAGACTAACCGTGGCCCGACGGCCGCACAAATCGCGCCGGCGCTGCTCGGGCCGGGGCCCGCAGCCTGCTAGAATGCTTCCCTCGCAAGCCCAGCCGGATCCGCATGATGTCGCAAGCCCCGCTCGTCCTGGTCGACGGTTCCTCCTACCTGTTCCGGGCCTACCACGCCCTGCCCCCGCTGACCGCCCCCGACGGCCACCCCACCGGGGCGCTCTACGGCGTGGCCAACATGCTGCGCAAGCTGCGCGCGGACTATGCCCCCGAGCGCATGGGGGTGGTGTTCGACGCGAAGGGGCCCACCTTCCGCGACGAGATCTACCCCGAATACAAGGCCACCCGGCCGCCGATGCCGGAGGAGCTGGCGGCGCAGATCGAGCCGCTGCACGAGCTGGTGCAGCTGATGGGCTTCCCGCTGCTGTGCGTGGAAGGGGTGGAGGCGGATGACGTGATCGCCACCCTGGCCGATCGCGCCGCGGCTGCCGGGCAGGATGTGGTGATCTCCACCGGGGACAAGGACCTGGCCCAGCTGGTGGACGGCCACGTGACCCTGGTCAACACCATGAGCGGGACGGTGCTGGATCCCGCCGGCGTGCGCGAAAAGTTCGGCGTGGAGCCGGAGCAGATCGTCGACTACCTCGCGCTGATGGGCGACAGCGTGGACAACATCCCGGGGGTCGAGAAGGTCGGGCCCAAGACTGCAGCCAAATGGATCGCGAAGTACGGCGACCTCGACACCATCCTCGAGCGGGCCGACGAGATCGGCGGCAAGATCGGCGAGAATCTGCGCGCCGCGGCCGATCGCCTGCCGACCTCGCGCGAGCTGATCACCGTGCGCCGGGATGTCGATCTCCCGCTGGGCCCCGACGACCTCGAGCTGCGCGAGCCCGATTCGCAGCAGCTGCTGGAGCGGGTGCGCCACCACGGGTTCTCCCGCTGGCGCGCGGAGCTGGAAGGCGGCGACGCCGGGGGCGATGCCTCCGGTGGCGGCGGGAATGCCGATCCGGGGCAGGCGGCCGAATACCACACCGTGCGGGACGAGGCGGCATTCACGGAGTTGCTGGAACGCCTGCAGGGCGCCGCGCGGGTCGCGTTTGACACCGAGACCAGCAGCCTGGAGGCAATGCGGGCCGAGCTGATCGGTATGTCCTTCGCGTTCGAGGCGGGTACCGCCTATTACTTGCCGCTGGCCCACAGCGGTCCGGATGCCGATCCGCAGCTCCCGCGCGAGGCGACCCTGGAGCGCCTGCGGCCGTGGCTGGAATCGGCCGAACACGGCAAGCTCGGCCACAACCTCAAGTACGACCGCAACGTGCTGGGCAACCATGGCATCGTGCTGCGCGGCATTGTCGATGACACCATGCTGCAGTCGTTCTGCCTCGACGCCGGCGCCAACCGGCACGACCTGGATTCCCTGGCCGAGCGCCATCTGGATCACCGCACCACGAAATACGAAGACGTGGCCGGCAAGGGGGCGAAACAGATCCCGTTCGCCGAGGTGGACGTCGGCATCGCCACCGATTATGCCGGCGAGGACGCGGACATCTGCCTGCATCTGGACGCCCTGTTCCGGCCGCGCCTGAACGAGGCCGAGGGCCCGGCCTTCGTCTACCGCGAGATCGAGATGCCGCTGGTGCCGGTGCTCGCGGACATCGAGCGCGCCGGCGTGAAGGTCGACCCGGACCTGCTCGGCGAGCAGAGCCAGGAGCTGCTGAGCGAGATGGAGCGCATCGAGCGCGAGGCCTTCGACGAGGCCGGTACCGAGTTCAATCTCGGCTCGCCCAAGCAGATTCAGGAGATCCTGTTCGAGCGCCTGGGCCTGCCGGTGCTGCGGCGCACGCCCAAGGGCCAGCCCTCCACCGCCGAGGACGTGCTGGAGCAGATGGCGGACGACTACGCCCTGCCGCGGCTGATCCTTGAGCACCGCGGCCTGTCCAAGCTGCGCAGTACCTATACCGAGACCCTGCCGCGGCGTATCCACCCGGAGACCGGGCGGGTGCATACCTCCTATCACCAGGCCGGCGCCGCGACCGGGCGCCTGTCGTCCTCCGAGCCCAACCTGCAGAACATTCCGGTGCGCACCGAGGCCGGCCGGCGCATCCGCCGGGCGTTCATCGCCGCACCCGGCTATCGTCTGCTGGCGGCCGACTATTCGCAGATCGAGCTGCGGATCATGGCCCACCTGTCGCAGGACGCCGGGTTGCTGCAGGCCTTCGCCGACGGGCTGGACATCCATCGCGCTACCGCGGCCGAGGTCTTTGGCGCTGATCCGGAGGCAGTCAGCAGCGAGCAGCGGCGCGCGGCCAAGGCTATCAACTTCGGCCTGATCTACGGCATGTCGGCCTGGGGGCTGGCGCGCAACCTGGGGATCGAGCAGACCGAGGCGCGGGAGTACATCGACCGCTATTTCCACCGCTATCCCGGCGTGCACGACTACATGGAGCGGGCGCGCGAGCGCGGGCGCGAGCAGGGCTACGTGGAAACCCTGTTCGGGCGCCGGCTCTATCTGCCCGAGATCAACAGCCGCAACGGGGCCCGCCGGCAGCAGGCCGAACGCGTGGCGATCAACGCCCCGATGCAGGGCACCGCGGCCGACATCATCAAGCGTGCGATGGTGCGCATGGCGCAGGACCTGGACGGCAACGGGCTCGATGCCCGCATGATCATGCAGGTGCACGACGAACTGGTGTTCGAGGTTGCCGACGATGCAGTGGAGGCCCTGGGCGAACGGGCCCGCGCCGCGATGGGCGGGGCGGCCGAGCTGGATGTCGAGCTACTGGTGGACATCGGCGTCGGAGATAACTGGGATGATGCCCACTGAGGCCCCTGTCGGAGCCGGAGGCTGAGCATGGCGGATCTCGAATCACTGGCCCGCGGGTTCAACCGCGTGGCCCCGTGGCTGGTCGCGGGCCTGCTGCTGGCGGCCGGCTGGGTGGCGGCGGACCGCTACCTGGCCGGCGGTGGCGGCAGCGACGCTGTCGTGGTGGTGACCCCGGAGATCTGCGATCTCAATGAAGGGGCCTGTACCGCGCAGCACCCCGAGGGAGGCGAGATGACCCTCGAGATCACCCCGCGACCGGTCCCCATGCTGCGGGAGCTGGAGCTGTATCTGCGCCATGTCGGGCACGACGGCCGCGATCCCGAGTGGGTCGAGCTGGATTTTGCCGGGGTGGAGATGTACATGGGGTTCCAGCGCCCGCGCCTGGAACGCGTGGGCCCGGGTGAATACGCCGGCACCACCACCCTGCCGATCTGCACCACCGAGGCGATGACCTGGGCGGCGACCGTGCTGCCGGAAGGCGACGGCGACGCCGCGCGGGTACAGTATCGCTTCGTGACCGCCCGCGACCACTGACGTACGGGCTTCCACCGAGGATTGCGCACGATGTCCCGACTTCCCCTGACCACCCTCCTGTGGGCCCTGGCCGCCGTCGCCGCGGCCGCGCTGCTGCTGTATGTATGGCTGGTGCCCGGGCAGCCCCCCGCGGGCGAGGCCGCCACTCACGAAGACATCCCGGTGGCCGACCGGGTGACCGGCGGCCCGTTCCAGCTGCCGGTCTCCACCGAGGGGGAGGCCTTCGATCTGCGCGATCTGGAGGGGCAGTATGTGTGGCTCTATTTCGGCTACACCTCCTGCCCGGATGCCTGCCCGGTCAGTCTCGGATGGATCCGGATGGCGCTGGAGCAGCTCCCCGAGTCGCTGGAGGACCGCGTCAGCGCGGTGTTCGTCAGCGTGGATCCCGAGCGTGACGACCGCGAGCACCTGGCGGAATACACCGACCATTTCCATCCCCGGATCCAGGCGGCCACCGGCCCGCACGATGCGCTGGAGCCGGTGGTGGAGCAGTACGGGGTGTTCTACGAGAAGACCGACAGCCAGTCCGCGATGGGCTACGTGATCGATCACAGCTCGTCCACCTACCTGGTGGGGCCGGAGGGCGACCTGCTGGAAATCCATCCGCACGGGACTTCGGCGGATGAGCTGGTGGCGACCCTGCAGGCCCGTGCGGAACGCGAGTGAACCGCGCGGTTTCGCGGGTTGTGACGCGTTTCCGTCCGACACAAGAAGGACCGGGAACTTCACGGCCGGTCAAGCGTCATAAGGGGTGAGCGCCGTGGCCCGGCGTTCCCCGCTTCTCTCCCTGAGCGGGAAGACCTCGCCTCCCCCTGTCGAGGTCGCTGTTGCCCCGATCCTCCTCCCCGGGATCGGGGCACTTTTTTGTTCACGGTCTTTCTTCGGCCCCGCTGTCCCCGTCCTCTGCCGTTTCCTCCTCCAGCCATTCCGCCAGCAGTCCGCGCAGGTCGTCGACGCCCTGGTTCTTGAGCGCGGAGAAGGTCTGCAGCGAAGCCTCGATGCCGGCCTCTTCCAGACGTGCGTGGGTGGCGTGCAGCTGGCGTTCGGCTTCCTGTCGCGAGATCTTGTCGGCCTTGGTCAGCACGCAATGCAGCCGCCGGTTGGCGCCGGTCCATTCCAGCATCTGCCAGTCCAGGTCGGTCAGCGGCCGGCGGATGTCCATGATCAGGACCAGGCCCGCCAGACACCGGCGATGGCGCAGGTAGCCGCCCAGCAGGCGATCCCAGTGCTCGCGCTGTTTCGCGGAGACCTTCGCGTAGCCGTAGCCGGGCAGGTCGATCAGGCGCCAGTCCTCCGCCGGCGGCAGCGTAAAGATGTTGATTTCCTGGGTGCGACCCGGAGTGCGTCCCACCCGTGCGAGGGCCTTGCGCCCGCACAGGCCGTTGAGCGCGCTGGACTTTCCGGCGTTGGAGCGCCCGGCGAAGGCGATCTCGACCCCCTGGTCCGCGGGGAGCTGGTCGAGGCGGGCGACGCCCCGGGAGAAGGCGGTTTCACGAAAACGTGGTTGCATGATCGAAATCATCCTGAGCTGAGCGGGACAGTGGGAAACTTTTGTGGGTTCCCTGGCGTTGTGCTATAAACTGCGCCCCAGATTTTGATCGCCCTTCTACACGGGGCACAAGGAACGGGTCGAGGCCCGGCACGCATATACAAGCAGGAGATTCTCCATCATGAACCACAAGCTTTCCGCTCTCTTTGCTGCCCTGTCCGTCTCCCTGATGCTCCCGCTTTCGGCGGCCCAGGCGGGCGATCCCCAGCGCGGTCAGGAACTCTCGCAGTCCTGCGCCGCCTGCCACCAGGCTGACGGCAACAGCGTCAATCCGGAATGGCCCAAGCTGGCCGGGCAGCACCCGAAGTACACGGCCAAGCAGCTGCGCGACTTCCAGGAAGGCGAACTCCGCCACGATAACCTGATGGCTGGAGAGGTCGCCGACCTCAGCGAGCAGGACATGAAGGACCTGGCGGCCTATTACGCCGAGCAGAGCATCACCACCGAGACCGCCGACGAGGACGTGGTCGCCCGCGGCGAGCAGATCTATCGTGGTGGCATCCCGTCGGAAGGCGTGGCCGCCTGCATCGCCTGCCACGGCGCCCAGGGCCAGGGCAATCCGGAGGCCATGTTCCCCAAGGTCGCCGGTCAGCACGCGACCTACAGCCTGGACCAGCTGCAGCAGTTCCGTGACGGCGAACGTCGCAACGACAACGGCCAGATGATGCGCGGCATCGTCGGCAACATGTCGGATGAAGACATGGAAGCCGTGGCCCAGTACATGGCCGGCCTGCAGCCGAACTGAGCACGGTACGTACGGCCCGGGTGCGCAGCGGTGCTCCGGGTTCGTCCGGTTTACGAGGGGGCGGCTGTGGCCGCCCCCTCGTTGTTTCGGGTTCCGGAAAATGCACGGGCGGGAACCCAGATACCGGAATGAAGTCGGAAGGCGGGGCGTCTGTTCCCGCGCCCTCCACGCAGCGCCGGAACCCAGCGTCCGTGCGGAATGTCGTGGAAATTGAATTTCCGACCGCGTCCCGACACATTCGGGGCGATTAACGCAGGTTTGAACATGGCAGAATCCCATCAGCCCGCAGGGGCCTCCGAACGCAGCAACCGGACGGGCTCCGAGTCCTCGTCCGGCCGTCAGGCCCGGACCCCGCGCCGCAGCCGGATCATCGTCGAATTCCTGGGGTCGATGAACCTCGCGATCACCCTGCTGGTGGCCCTGGCCATCGCCTCGGTGATCGGCACCGTGCTGGTGCAGAACGAGCCGTACACCGAGTACCTGATCCAGTTCGGGCCCTTCTGGCACGAGATCTTCGCCGGGATGGGGCTCTACCAGGTGTATTCGGCGACCTGGTTCCTGCTGGTGGTGACCTTCCTGGTGGTTTCCACCGCCTTCTGTGTCTACCGCCAGACGCCGGGCATCCTCAAGGACCTGCGCCGCTACAACCTGCAGGTGAAGGAAAAGTCCCTGCGTTCCTTCCCGGCCAGCTCTACCGGCGATCTGGGGCAGTCGCAGGAGGATTTCCTCGCCCATGCCCGCCGGGTTCTGAAGGCCCAGGGTTTCCGGGCGCGCGAAAAGACGCGAGACGGCGAGACGGTCGTCGCCGCGATGAAGGGGCGCTGGAACCGCCTCGGCTACCTGCTGACGCACGTGGGGATCGTGGTGATCTGCGTGGGCGCGCTGCTCGACGGCCAGTTCCTGCTCAAGGTCAACGAGTGGATGGGCAACGTCGAGATCGAGACCCGCTCCATCCCCGAGTCGCAGGTGCCCGAGATCTCGCGCGTCCCGGTCAGCAACCCGTCGTTCCGCGGCAGCGTGGAAATCCCCGAGGGGGCCTCGGCCAACGTGGTCTTCCTGCCGGTACGCGAGGGGTATCTGGTGCAGGATCTGCCGTTCCGCGTGGAGCTGGAGGAATTCCGGATCCAGCGTTTCTCCACCGGCGCCGAGCAGTCCTACGAGAGCGACCTGGTCATCCATGATCCGGAGCGCGACGAACCCTTGCGCGCCACCATCAGCGTGAACGACCCGCTGATCTACAATGGCTATGCGATCTACCAGTCCAGCTTCGCCGACGGCGGTACGCGTCTCGAAATGGAGGCCATCCCGCTCGGCGCAGGCGCCCTGCGCGGCGTGGATTTTCCGGGCCGGATCTTTGACGAGATGGATATCCCGGCCCCCGGGGGCGAGGAGTTGACGATCGAGTTCATCGACTTTTCCGTGGTGAACACCCAGGCCCTGCTCAACGAGGAAGGCGAGGAAGAAAACGTGTTCCTCGGCCCGCGCGTGGATTTCCGCCTGGTGGACCGCACCGGCGCGGGACTCTATTACCGCAATTATCAGAATCCGATCCCGCAGGAAGGCGCGAAATATTTCCTCAGCGGTGTCCGCGAGAGTCCGGCCGAGGAATTTTCCTACCTGTTCATCCCGGCGGACGCGGATGACTCCCTGGATCGCTTCCGCACCTATCTGACCATGCTTCACGATGACGAGGTCCGCATGGCCGTCGCGCAGCAGGCCGCGCGGGGTTCGGAGGACATGATGGGCGGAGAAGAAGGGCGCCAGGCGATCGCGCGCACCGTCAGCATGCTCATGCAGACCTTCGCCGAAGGCGGTTACCCTGCGGTGGACGCCGAGATCGAGCAGCGCATCCCCGAAGGCCAGCGCGAGCAGCTCGGCGGCCTGCTGTTCCAGGTCCTGAACTCCGGGCTCCAGGGCCTGTACATGGAAGTCCTGGAGGAAGAAGGCGTGGTGGCGATCACCGAGGCGGAACAGCGCTGGCTGGAAGATGCCGTTTCGGCCATCAATGCCCTCAACTTCTACGGCTCGCCGTATTTCTTCCGCCTGGACGACTTCGACCATCGCGAGGCCTCGGGCCTGCAGATCGCGAAGGCACCGGGCGAAAGCACGGTGTACACCGGCAGCCTGATGCTGATCATCGGGATCTTCCTGATGTTCTACGTGTCCTACCAGCGTCTGTGGATCGTGGCACGTCCGAACGAGGACGGCAGCGGCACCCACGTGGTGATGGCGGGCACGAGCAACCGTCACCGGGTGGAATTCGAGAAGCGCTTCGCGCATCTTAAACGGTGGATCATCGAGCAGAAGAACGTTGGCGACGATGAATCGCCGGATTCTGCAACCAACAAGAACGACTAAGTCGCACGCAGTCGGAGGAGAGCGCCCCATGTCTGTACCCCACGAGGCCCTGGATTTCGAACGGCCCGGATTCTTCCGGCAGCTGCTTCTGCGGGACTGGGCCTACATGGCCCTGGTCCTGGCGGTGGCGGTCACGGCCTATGCCATGTACGGCCACATGATGGACCGCTACGACACCGGCGGCCTGATCCTCGCGGCCGGCATGAGCGCCTGGCTGGGCTGGTTCTGGCGGCCCTGGCAGCTGTTCTCCGTCATCGTGGCGGCGCTTTCGCTGTTCGGGGTCTGGCTGTACGGGGATGATCTGGCGCGCGGCGAGAGCGTGTTCTGGCTCAACTACATCGGTTCCGGCCAGGCCGGGGTGATGTGGATGAGCGTGATGGTCTACCTCTCCACGGTTGCCTATGCCGTGGGCCTGTTCTCGCGTTCCGACTTCCCCTATCGCGTTGGCGGGGCCTTCGCCTGGATCGCGGCGGGCGCGGGCCTGATGGCCCTGATGGTGCGCTGGCGCGAGATCTATCTGCACGATCCGAGCTGGGGCTACATCCCGGTCGCCAACCTTTACGAGGTGTTCGTGCTGATGGTGGCCATGATCGCGCTGATGTACCTGTACTACGAACAGCGTACCGGCCAGCGGGGCATGGGTGCCTTCGTGATGCTGGTGGTTGCGGCCTCCACCACCTTCCTGCTGTGGTACATGTTCGATCGTGACGCCCACATGGTCGAACCGCTGGTGCCGGCGCTCAACAGCTGGTGGATGAAGATCCACGTGCCCACCAACTTCGTCGGCTACGGCGGATTCGCGATCGCGGCGATGCTGGGCGTGGCCTATCTGGTGCGCCACCGCATGGAACGCACCCGTCCCGACTCCCGTGTGCTGGCCCGCATCCCGAGCAAGGATGCGCTGGACGGGGTGATGTACAAGGCCATCGCCATCGGCTTCGCGTTCTTCACCATCGCCACCGTGCTGGGCGCCATGTGGGCGGCCGAGGCCTGGGGCGGCTACTGGACCTGGGACCCGAAGGAAACGTGGAGCCTGATCCTGTGGCTGACCTACGCGGCCTGGCTGCACATGCGCTTCACCAAGGGCTGGCGCGGTCCGGGCATGGCCTGGTGGGCGGTCATCGGTCTGTTCGTGACCACCTTTACCTTCCTGGGCGTGAATATGTTCCTGTCCGGTCTGCATTCCTACGGAGAACTGTAAATGAAGCGTCGTCAGTTTCTTGGAACTCTGGCCGGTACGGGCGCCCTGCTGGCGTCCGGCCGCCTGCTGGCCGACTTCGCCGAGGGGCGCAACTTCATGCGCCTGGACTCGCCCGTCGATTACGGTCTGGACGAAGGACGGATCAAGGTCGTCGAGGCCTTCTGGTACGGCTGCCCGCACTGCTACTCGTTCGAGCCGCTGGTACAGGAGTGGAAAGCCGATCTGTCCGATGACATCGAATTCGAGTACATGCCGGCCCCGCTGAACGATGTCTGGGCCCTGCACGCGCGGGTCTACTACGCGGCGGAGCAACTGGGCATCGTGGATGCCATCCATCAGCCCTTCTACGACGCCATTCACGAGCAGGGGCGCGAGATGCGCTCGGAGAGCGCGATCCTGCGATTCGTCAACCAGATGGATCAGGATGCCGACGCCTTCCGCGAGGCGATGCGTTCGGAAGACGTGGCGCGCCAGGTCGGCCGCTCCGCCGAGCGTGTGCGCGAGTATCGTCTGGAAGGCGTCCCGTCGATGGTGGTCAACGGTGAATCCGTGGTTTCGGCCAGCATGACCACCAGTCACGAGCAGATGCTGGAGATCGCCGATCATCTGATCGCCGAGGCCCGGGGCTGAGCGCCCCGGCCCGACCCTCGAGGGAACGCATGTCCGATCCGTCGCCGACCACCGCACGGCGCCTGGTACAGTGTCTGGAGCAGGAAGGGGTCGAACGGGTCTTCGGCCTGCCCGGCGAGGAGAACATGGCGGTCCTCGATGCCCTCGAGGATTCGCCGATCGAGTTCGTCACCACCCGCCACGAGCAGGGCGCGGCCTTCATGGCCGATGTCCACGGCCGCCTGTCCGGCCGGGCCGGGGTCTGCATGGCGACCCTGGGGCCGGGCGCGACCAACCTGATCACCGGCGTGGCGGATGCCAACATGGACCACGCGCCGCTGGTGGCCATCGCCGGCCAGGCCAGCACCCACCGGTTGCACAAGGAATCCCACCAGGTCCTGGACCTCAAGGGGCTGTTCGGTCCGGTCACCAAATACGCCTCCAGTGTGGTGGAGCCCGAGATCCTGCCCGAGGTCCTGCGCAAGGCCTTCAAGTGGGCCGAGGGCGGCAAGCCGGGGGCCAGTTTCATCGAGCTGCCGGAAAACGTGGCATCCCAGCCCTGCCCGGTGGCGCCGCTGCCGGTCCACTCGGGGGCGCCGGCGGTGCCCGCAGAGGCGTCGCTGGCGGCGGCAGCACGGTTGCTGGAGCAAGCCCGGCATCCCCTGATCCTGGCCGGTAACGGCGTGATCCGTTCGGGCGCCAGCGAGGCCCTGGCGCATTTCGCCGGGACCCTCAACATCCCGGTGGCCAACACCTTCATGGCCAAGGGCGTGCTGCCGTTCCGCCACCCGCTGGCGCTCGGCAGCGTGGGGCTGCAGAGCCGCGACTATGTGCACTTCGGCTTCGACAAGGCCGACGTGGTCCTGTGTATCGGCTACGACCTGGTCGAATACCCGCCGTCACTGTGGCATCCGGAGGGTGACTGCACCCTGATCCACGTGGATGCCTCGCCGGCCGAGATCGACGGCCACTACGACATCCAGGCCGAGGTAATCGGCGATCTGGATACCTGTCTGCGGGATCTCGCGGAGCGGGTCAGCCCGCGCGAGGAGACCGTGCTGCGGCCCCTGCGCCAGTTGCTGATCGACGACATGAACGAGCATCGGGAGGACACCGGTGTCCCGATGAAGCCGCAGAAGATCATCTGGGATCTGCGCACCGCCGCCGCGCTGGACGCCGTCGTGATCACCGACGTGGGTGCCCACAAGCTGTGGATGGCGCGCATGTTCCGCTGCGAGCTGCCCAATACCTGTCTGATCTCCAACGGGTTCGCCAGCATGGGCATCGCGGTGCCGGGGGCGGTGGCCGCGGCCGCGCTGGACCCCGACCGGCAGGTCGTGGCGGTCACCGGAGACGCCGGCTTCCTGATGAACGTGCAGGAACTGGAGACCGCCGTACGCCTGGGCCAGAATTTCGTGGTGCTGGTGTGGAATGACAGCGCCTACGGCCTGATCGAATGGAAGCAGGTACGCGAATATGGCCGCAAGGCCTCGGTGGACTTCGGCAACCCCGACTTCGTTGCCCTCGCCCGCTCGTTCGGGGCCGAAGGGGTGCGCATCGAGCCCGGCGACAGTCTGGAACAGGCCCTGCGTTCCGCCCTGACGCGCCCCGGAGTCACCGTCATCGACTGTCCGGTCGACTATTCTGAAAATCTCAAGCTCACGGAACGCCTGGGGGATCTCGTCTGTCCCTTCTGAACAGGAGTCCCGTGAGGGATGACGGGCAGGAAGGATGACACCATGACGGAAAACGGCGTGTCCGCGGAGACCGACGAACCCGCCCGTGGTCTGGTCTGGCAGCCGGAGGCTGCGGGCCACCGACTGCGTCTGCTGAGTTTCAATGCCCAGGTGGGCATCCATTCATCGCGTCTGCATCATTACGTCACCAACAGCTGGAAGCACGTGCTGCCGTACGGCGGACGCATGACCAACCTGGAGCGCGTCGCCCGCTTCATCCGCGACTTCGACATTGTCGGCGTGCAGGAGCTGGATGGAGGCAGCCTGCGCTCGCGCTTCGTCGACCTGTCAAGCTGGCTGTCGGACCGCGCCGACTTTCCTCATACCTATACGCGTATCAACCGGGATCTCGGTCAGATCGCCAAACATTCCCTGGCCCTGTTTTCACGCGTGGAACCGGTGCATGTGGAGATGCACAGCCTGCCCGGTCCACTGCCCGGGCGCGGCGCCGTGGAGGCCCGGTACGCAATGGGCAACGGTGAAGAACTGGTGCTGTTCCTGGTACACCTGGCCCTCAGCCGGCGCGCCCGTCGCCAGCAGCTCGACTACGTGGCGGAACGGATCGCGGACCAGCGCCACGCAGTGGTCATGGGGGACCTCAACTGTCAGCAGGACAGCCCGGAGATCCGCCGACTGGTGGCGCGCACCGGGCTGATGGAGCCGATGGCCTGTCAGGCCACCTATCCCGCCTGGGATCCGCAGCGGGTGTTCGACCACATCCTTCTGACCCCCGATCTGCATGTCTCCGACATGCGGGTCTACAATGTCGCGCTGTCGGATCATCTGCCCGTGGGTGTCGAGATCCGGCTCCCCGCCGCGGAACGCCTGGAAGCGCCAGCGGCCCCGGCCTGAGGTGCCCTGCGCCGCAATCCGGACACACGGCGGTGGCGTTCGGCCGTTCCATCGGCTGTAATGGGCGCCCATAAGGGGGGGACCCATGGCCGACAATGACCTGCGCAAGACCGTCATCGAGCTCGAAACCTCGCTCCACGCCGAGCGTGAACGCATGCGTTCGCTCCGGCGCGTGGCCCTGCGCGCCCTGGCCGTGCTCTCGGCCCGCGAGCCCGACCTCGAGGGGGCCGTTCATGACCTGACGCGGACCATCGAGGAGGACCCGGACGATACCCAGTGTCTGGATCGCATGAGTGCGCGCCTGGCGGATACCATCCGCCAGCATGATCAGCGCGATGCGATGGAAGGCGGTCTTCTGACCGCGCTGCAGTCCGGACTGGAGGGGTTCCCCTTCCTCGCCGACGATCTCGCGAAGGTCCGGCAGGCCGCGGACCGGGGGGATGCGGATCTCGTGCGGCGAAGCCTCACGCGGGTCTTCTCGGCGCTGGAAGAGAATTGCGGCCAGGCGCTGGCGGAGCGCGAACAGCTGACCGAGGTGATGGGCGAGATCCGCACGCGGCTGGATGACGTCGACTCGGCCCTGTCCGCCGACCACGATCACTCCGAACGGACGCGCGCGTCCATCCGCGAACTCCACAACAACATCTCCGGGGATGTGAGCAGCATCAAGGGGCGCGTGATCGACATCACCAATATCGACACCATGCGACGCGAAGTGGTGCAGGGGCTCGATCGGGTCGCCGACCGGGTCAAGGATTTCCGTGACACCCGCGAGGCGGAGTTGCTGTCCGCCCTGGAGCGTAACCGCGCCCTGCGCACGCGCGCCCAGGAGCTGGAACGCCAGGTCGCCGGGCTGCGGGACAGTCTGTCCGAGGCTCGGGACGAGGCCAACCGTGACAAGCTGACCGGGCTTCTCAACCGGCACGCCTTCGACCAGCGCATGGCCGGATTCCCCGCCGACGGGGGACCGGCGTCCGTGATCGTCTGGGACATCGACCATTTCAAGCACGTCAACGACGAATACGGGCACACCTCCGGTGACCGAATCCTCAAGGCCGTCGCCGAGGTGCTGGTCGAAGGCGTCAGCGAGCCCGACTTCGTCGCCCGATATGGCGGCGAGGAATTCGTGATGGTCGTCCACCAGCCGCTCGACATCGCCCGGGACCTCGCCGACCGCCTGCGCCAGGAGGTAGCATCGATCGCGGTGAGGGCCGGCAAGAAGCGTCTGAACGTCACCATCTCCGGCGGTATCACCGAGATGCGACCGGATGCGCCGGAGGGGGCCGCCTTCGAACTGGCGGACAAAGCGCTGCTGGCCGCGAAACGCCAGGGGCGCGACCGCATTGTCGCGGTCGCGCCCGCGTAACGGGAGGGTTCCAGAATGCCGGATGCACCCGACGTGATCTTTGGCGAAGTCCTGTTCGACCGGTTTCCGGATGGCCCTGAAGTCCTGGGCGGAGCCCCGTTCAACGTCGCCTGGAACCTGCACCAGCTGGGGGAACCCGTGCTGTTCGTCGGTGGTGTGGGAAACGACACCGCCGGGGCGCGCGTGCGCGAGGCCATGCGCGAGGTCGGCCTGGCGGAAGACGCACTGTATACGCATCCGCAGGCCCCCACCGGGGCGGTGCAGGTGACGGTGGAGGACGGCGAACCCGCCTATCACATCCTGCCCGACCAGGCCTATGACGACCTGCCTGCGACGGTCGACCCCGCGGTGCCCGCCCGCATCCCGCTGCTCTATCATGGTACGCTGGCCCTGCGCAGCGGCAACCGCGAGCTGCTGGCGGCCCTGCGCCGGCGCTGCGAACGCCGCTTCGTCGACGCCAACCTGCGCGAGCCCTGGTACGACCCGCAGGACGTGCGCGACCTGCTCCGGGGTGCCGATGTGGTCAAGCTGAACGCCGACGAGCTGGCCACGCTGTTCCCGGACATCCCGGCGGCGGAGCGCGCCGATCACTGTCTGCAGGCCTGCGACATCCAGTCCGCGCTGATCGTCACCCTGGGCGCCGACGGCGCCGAGATCCATCCGCGCGCCGGCCAGCCCGTGCGCGCCCGTGCCCCGGTGGTGGAAGCCATGCAGGACGCGGTAGGCGCCGGCGACGCCTTCGCCAGCATCGCCATCCTGGGCCTGCGCCGTGGCTGGGGCTGGGAAGGCACCCTGCACCGTGCCCTCGAATTCGCCGCTCGCGTGTGCACCCTGCAGGGTGCCACCACCAGCGACCCCGGGTTCTACCGCAGCGCGGTGGCGGCCTGGACTTAGTCCATGGCTGCCCGCGTGCCGGGGATGGCCCCGAGGTCGCGATAATGCGTCAGCAGCTCGCGACCGCTGGCCGTCAGCTCGGGGGTGGGCTCGAGTCCGAAGTCGCCGGCCACGCGCCGGATCTGCTCGTGGCCCGCCGCCGGCTCTTCGATGATGCGCCACAGCAGACGCGCGCCCAGCGGGTTCAGCTCGGCGAAGCGGATGCGATCATCCGGCGCGCGACAGGCGAGCAGCAGGGTGGGTGAATCGCCCGGCGCCTGCGGGCGAAACTCCGGCCCGATGCGATGGACCGGGAAGCGGTACGCCAGCAGGCGGGCCGCGGGCGAGAAAACCGGGATGCCGGCCAGCACGTCGCCTTCGGGGTCGCAGGCTTCGTCCGGCTCCTCGTCGGCGTAGAATAGCTCGGTCTCCACGCGCTCGTAGTGCGCCAGCTCCGCAAGAAACGGCGGGTCGCCGGCGGCGGCCGGGCGTCCGTCGGTCAGATAGCTCACGAATTCGTTGCCCAGTTGTGGAAAATACGGCGTGCGGCACCCGTGGTCGCGATAGAAATCGCGCACCAGCGCCAGCCACGGGTCTTCCGTCAGCGTCCTGCGCAGCACCGGAAAGCCGCGCCCCAGCAGGCCCGCGACATTGTTGATGAACAGTCGCCGGTAGATCGCCAGTCGGCGGTCCTCCAGCCCCTCCGGCGGCGGGTATCGGTCCGGATCGCGCAGGTGGCGGGCGAAGGCCTCCTGGAGCGCCCGGGCGTCCGTGTCAGGCATGTTCCACCCCGGCAAGTCGGTCCTGCCGCGGCACCGCTTGTTGCAACCGCCGGATGGCCTCGACCTCCGCCAGCAGTTCCTCCAGCGGCGGCAGGTTGAAATCCCGCTCCAGCAGGGTCGGCACCGCTCCCAGGTGCTCGAACGCGCGTGCCAGCAGGGCCCAGGCCTCGTCTCCCACCGGCTGGCCGTGGGTGTCGACCTTGAGGTCCGGGGCTTCGTCGTCGTGCCCGGCGATGTGGATGTAGCGCACCCGCTCCAGCGGGAGCGAATCGAGGAAGGTCGCGGCGTCATAGCCGTGGTTCACGCTGTTGACCACGATGTTGTTCACATCCAGCAGGAGATCGCAGTCCGCCTCCTCCAGCACGGCGCGGATGAACGTCGCTTCGTCGAGGTCGGTCCACAGGGGTGTGTAGTAGGACACGTTCTCCAGGGCCACACGCCGACCGAGCACATCCTGAACCGTCCGCACGCGGTCCGCCACGTGGTGCACGGCCTCTTCGGTGAACGGCAGCGGCATCAGGTCGTAGAGATGGCCCGAGCCGTCGCCGCAGGCCGACAGGTGTTCGCTGTAGTCGTCGATGCCATGGGTGTCGAGGAAGCGCCGCAGTGCTGCCAGGAATTCCCGGTCGAGGGGGCGCGGTCCGCCAATGTCCAGGGACAGGCCGTGACAGGCGAACGGGTGTGCTTCGGTATATTCGCGGAAGATCCGGCCCAGACGCCCGCTCAGGTGCATCCAGTTTTCCGGCGCGGCCTCGAAGAATCCCGGGGAGTCGCTCGCCTCCGGCGCTTCGGCCAGCGGGGCCAGGAGGCCCCGCCGCAGGCCGAGCCCGGCGCCGCTGACGCGGGCCGGGCAGACCGGGGCGATCCGTTCAGCCGCCACAGGTCCCCTCCCCGCAGGCGCCTTCCGAATCCTTGTCGTCGGGTTCGCCCGAACCGCCGCAGGTCCCTTCGCCGCAGGCGCCTTCGCTGTCCTTGTCGCCGTCGTCGCTGGCCCCGCAGGTGCCTTCCCCGCAGGCCCCCTCGGCGAGCTGGGTGTACCCGCCGGCCTGCTGATAGCCGTGATCCAGATCGGCCGAGGCGAACGCGGGCGTGGTGGACATGGCCAGACCGACTGCGGCGGCACCGGCCGCGCCGGCCAGGGATTTCATGGAGAACAGTTCGTCTTTCATGGTGGTTTCCTCTCGATGGCGGGTCAGGGACCCTCGATGGTTATAGCCGCTTGCGGCGGCTTTCGCTCTCATCCGCGGTGCATGAACCGCCGGCGGATGTAGTGGTCAAGACTCAGATAGCGGCCGGCTCCGATGAAAAACAGCGCCAGCAGCATTACGAAATACGTCGCGGCCATCTCGATGCCGTTGTTGACGATCGCGAAGTTGCCGGCCTCGGTGAGCCAGTCGTAGTTGCCGTGTTCCTGCAGGATCGACTTCGCGCGGTCCAGGCGCTGCTGTGCCTCGGCGATCCCGTCGCAGTTGAACAGGCACATCATCGGGTCGGAGATGCGCTGCCAGCCGTGCTCCAGATGGGCGGTGACGGCCGCCACCACCATCGTGATCATCAGCGGGATGGTGGCCCAGCGGGTGGCCAGGCCCAGCAGCAGGGCGATCGCCCCGAGGATCTCGGCGTAGGCGGATAGCAGGACCATCAGGTACGGGAACGGCATCCCCAGCCCCCAGTCCGGGTTGCCGAACCACATCACCACCTGTTCCGAGGGCAGCAGGCCGTCCAGCTTGTTGGTCCCGGCCATCCAGAAGACGGGCGCCAGATAGAGCCGCAGAAGCAACGGGGCCAGGAAATCGGCCCCGCGGGTGGTGTCCAGTGCCCGCTGGGCACCGAGGGCCAGGGTCCGTATCGTTTCCATGTGGTTCTCTCCCTGCGTTGATCCGTTGCCTGCAGTCTGGATCGCTGCAGTGGAAACCGGGAGATCCACGGAGCCGGGGTTTATGCTCGATCGTCCGGAACCGGTATCCGTGGTTCCCCTGACGGTTTCTGTGCGACCGGCGGGTTAGGCTGGATCCGTGTGCCGCGACTCCGGAGCAACCCGCCATGGACCCGATGCCCGTCGACGACGTGCTTTCCACCGTGCTGGCCGCCTATAACCTGCGGGCGCGGATCGACACCAACCCCCGCCTGTGCGGCGAGTGGCAGCTGGGCACCTCGGGGACGGGGAACGCAAGCTTCCACCTGGTGGGCGAAGGCGGGTGTTACCTGCACATGGTGGATGCACCGGTGCGGCGTCTGGAGGCCGGGGATCTGCTGTTGCTGCCCCACGATGACTGGCACCTGCTGTCCAGCCGCGATTCCTGGGAGTACCCTGCCAGCCACCTGAACCTGGTGACCGGCGAGGACCCGGAGCATGCCGCGGTCACGCAGCTGTTGTGCGGCCATTTCGAATTCGATTCCGGGCGTCGCAACCCGGTGCTGTCCGGGTTGCCGGGCTGCATCATTATCCGCCACGCCGAGGCGGGGGAACGCCTCGGGCACCTGGCGCGGCTGATGTTCATCGAACTGATGGAGCGCCCGCCCGGCTATCGCCCCGTGCTGGACCGACTCGCAGACACCCTGTTCGTGATGGCGGTTCGGCACCACGTCTGTCGGGCCGGGGAGCCCCCGGCCGGGTCCCTGATGGCGGCCCTGGCCGACGAGCGGATCCGGCGTGCGCTGGATGCGCTGCACGCCCGCCCCGAGGCGGCCTGGACGCTGGAGGGTCTGGCCGGCGAGGCCGCGATGTCACGCAGCAGTTTTGCCGAGCGCTTTCACGTGCTGGTGGGCCAGTCCCCCATCGAGTACCTGACCCAGTGGCGGATGGTGCTCGCCGAACGCCTGCTGCGGGATGGTCGGGAATCCGTCGCCGGGGTCATGGAGCAGGTGGGGTATGCCTCCGAGCCTGCGTTTCGCAAGGCGTTCAAGCGGGTCCACGGCTTCGGCCCCGGTCGCCTGCGCCAGTGGATGCGCCGTTTCGGGAGATACTGACGGGTCTGCGTGCACGGGGGGCTCGCGTGACGAGAGCGGCGCGCAGCACCTGCTGGTCGGGGGGTGCCGCTACGACTTCTAGTCGTCGTGGGTGCCCCGCGACTCCTGTGGCGCGGGGCCCGACAGCTGGCGGAGGGTGGCGAGCAGCTGTTCGGCCGGGACCGGCCGGGAGAACAGGAAGCCCTGGGCCGAGGTGCAGCCGAAGCCGCGCAGGGTGTCGGCCTGCGCCGGGGTTTCCACGCCCTCGGCCAGGACCTCCAGGCCCAGGCGGCACCCCAGGGTGCAGATCGCCTCGGCGATCGCGGCGTCCGATGCCGAATCGGGCAGCGATTTCACGAACACGCGATCCACCTTGAGGGTGTCGAACGGCAGGTCGCGCAGGTAGCCGAGAGAGGAATAACCGGTGCCGAAATCGTCCATCGCCAGGCGCACCCCCAGCTCCTGCATGGCCTGGAGGAACGCCGGGGCCTCGCCGCGTCGGTCCATGGCGATGCTCTCGGTGATCTCCGCCTGCAGGCAGTGCGGGGGCAGGCCGCTTTTTTCCAGTGCCCCGGACACCTGGGCGGCGACGGTGCTGCGGCGGATCTGTGCGGGGGAGATGTTGACCGCCACGTGGCCGAAGTCCACGCCATTGTCCCGCCACTCCCGTGCCTGACGACAAGCCTTCTGCAGGACCTGTTCGCCAAGCGCGGCGATCAGCCCGCTCTGTTCGGCCACCGGAATGAAGCGATCCGGCGGGATCAGGCCGGATTCCGGATGCTGCCAGCGGACCAGCGCTTCCACTCCGATGATCCGGCCGTCAGCAAGGCTGACCTGTGGCTGGTAGTGGAGGACCAGCTCATCGGCGTCGAGCGCCTCGCGCAGCCGCCCGGTCAGCCGCACGCGGTCGGTTGCGAGAGTGGTCTGTTCGCGGGAATAGCCCCGCCAGGCGTTGCCGCCGGCCGCCTTGGCCTCGTGCACGGCCGCGGCGGCATTGCGCATCAGCGATTCGACATCGTGGCCATCCCGCGGGCTGCAGGCGATGCCCACGCTGGTGGTCAGGAACAGGGTTTCGCCGTCCAGCTCAAGGGTCTGCGCGACCTGGCGCAGCAGGGCCTCGGCCAGCAGCATCGCGCGTTCCTCTCCATCTACCAGGATCCCGAATTCGTCCCCGCCCAGTCGCGCCAGGGTCTCCGTGGGGCGGATCAGGGAGTACAGTCGTTCGCCCATGGCCCGCAGCAGCCGATCGCCGAACCGGTGACCGAGACTCTCGTTGACGTGCTTGAAGCCATCCAGCCCGAGGTGCAGTACGGCCGCTCCGTCGCCCCGTCGGCCCTGAGCCGCCAGCACCTGTTCCAGGCGGGTGCGAAACAGCAGGCGGTTGGGCAGGTCAGTGACCGGGTCGCGGTGGACCAGGCGCTCGATGCGTTCCTGCGAGGCGCGCAGATCGGTGAGGTCGGAGAATACCGCGACATAGTGGCGGACCCGGCCCTGCGGGTCCCGAACGGCGTTGATGCGGGTCCACTGGGGATAGATGCTGCCGTCGCGGCGGCGGTTGACGAGTTCCCCGTTCCACTCGCCGACCGTTTCCAGCTCCTCCCGCATTTCGCGGTAGAAGGCTGCATCCTGCCGGCCGGATTTCAGGAAGCTCGGGGTCCGGCCGAGGACTTCATCCTCCGGATATCCGGTGATCTGGGTGAACGCCCGGTTGACGGCCTCGATGTGCTCGTCCCCGTCGGTGATGAGGACGCCGTCGCTGGTGGCATTGAAGACGGTGGCTTCCAGACGCGCGCGGGCATCGTTGTGTTCGCGCTCGGTACGCAGGGCCTGTTCCACGTGCCGCCGCGCCGAGATGTCGCGCATCACCCCGACCGCATGCCATTCCCCGTCCAGCCACAGGGCCGAGACCGACAGCTCCACGGGTACCCGATGGCCGTCCGCGTGCACCGCCTCCAGTTCGTGCACCCGTCCCACCACGGGGCCGGTGCCGGTGCGGCGGAACCCTTCGTAACCCGCGCGGATCGCGTCCATGTGTTCCGCCGGTGCGAGCGTTTCGTGCAGCGGCCGCCCCAGCAGGGCCCGGGGCTCATAACCCAGTACACGCTTCAGCGCGGCGTTGACGTACTCGATCCGCCCGTCGCTGTCGAGCAGGACGAACACCTCCTGAGTGGTGTCCGCGATCGCCTGCAGGCGCAGGGCATAGGTATCCCCGGTGTCTTCGCTCACGGTGTTCCTTCGGGCGTTCCGGCCCCTTAGGGGGTCAGGCGCTCCAGCCGAATTCGCGGGCCTTCTGTGCCGCCAGGGCGGGGATGTCGGTGGCCACGAACTGCTCGTGCAGTACCTGCACGCCGATCATGTGGTTGATCACCGCGTCCAGCTGCACCTGGGTCGCCGCCGGGGTCTCCTCCGACTCGTGGATCTCGAACACCTGGCGCACGCCTTCGGGGTCCAGCAGCCCGGCCTCGGCGACCTTGTCCTCCGACAGGTAGCGATCCGCCAGCGCCTTCATCGCCGCCCATTTGGTCGGGTCGGTGTGGGCCGGCGGCGCCATGAACGGGAATTTCTCGCGCTCGTACAGCACCTTGGGCAGCAGGCCCTTCATCGACTCGCGCAGCACGTATTTCTCGTTGCGGCCCTTGATGCGCATGGTCGGCGGCAGCTGCGCGGCGAACTCGGCCAGGTGGTGGTCGAGGAACGGCGGGCGCGCCTCCATGGAGTTGGCCATGTCCATGCGGTCGCCGCCCCAGGTGAGGATCTGGCCCTCCAGCATGGTCTTGATCCACACGTACTGGGCCTTGTCCAGCGGATGGCGGCCTTCCAGCATGTCGTCGTCCAGGGCGTCGGCGATGGCCTTGCCCGGCTTGTAGTCCTTCATGCGCTTGCGCCGCTTCGGATGCAGCAGGCCGGGCACGTGCTCGGCGGCCGCCAGCCAGGGCTGCAGGCAGGACGGGGTAAAGCCCATCATGCGGTTGAAGTCGGGGTCGGAGACCTCGTCCTCGGCCAGCATCGCGCCGGAGACCAGTTCGTTGGACTCGTTGAGCATCTGCTGCCAGGCCTGACGGTCGGCCTCCGGCAGGGTGTCCAGCCCGTGCATGAACATGTCGCGGCGAAACGCCGGGTAGCCGCCGAACAGCTCGTCCGAGCCCTCCCCGGTCACCACCACCTTGTAGCCGGCGTGGTTCACGTGCCGGCTCATCAGCAGCTTGGCCACCGCCAGGGTGTTGTAGATGGTGCGCTCGGCGTGCCAGAGCGCCTCCTCGAAGTTGTCATACAGGTGGTCGGCGTCCAGCGACATGATGTCCTGGTCGGCGCCCACGCTCTCGGCCATCTCGCGGGCGATGGCGGTCTCGTCGTAGTCGTCGTTGTCGAAGCCGATGGTGAAGGCCTTGACCGGCGCCTGCTGGCTGGCCGAGGCCAGGCCCAGGGTGATGCAGGAGTCGATCCCCCCGGAGAGGTAGCAGGCCACCGGCACGTCGGCCTCCAGACGCAGCTGGGTGGCCTCCATCAGCTTGTCGCGGACCCCCTCGATCCAGTACTCCTCGTCGGTCTCGCTCTCCGGCGGGCGCTCGGAGGCCAGCGGGAAGTCCATGTCCCAGTACTTCTCCTGACGGATCTTCAGCTTGCCGTGGGCGCGCTCGACGATGACCACGTGGCCGGGTTTGACCTGGTGGATGCCCTCGAAGGCGGTGGTGCCGGGGACCATGGTCTGCATCAGCTGGTGGTACAGGCCATCGTCGGAGAAGCGGCGCTGCACGTCGGGGTTGGCGAACAGCACCTTCAGCTCGGAGCCGAACACGAAGCTGCCGCTGGCGGTCTCGGTGAAGTACAGCGGCTTGATGCCGAAGCGGTCGCGTGCCAGCACCAGGCGGTCGTGCTTGCGGTCATACAGCGAGATCGCGAACTCGCCGCGGAAGTATTTCAGCGCATCCTCCAGCCCCTCGCGCTGGTACAGGTGCATCACCATCTCGGAGTCGCTCTTGGTGCGGAACTTCACCCCGCGCGAGGTCAGATCGGTACGGATGCGCTTGTAGTCGTACAGCTCGCCGTTGACCGCGGTCATGATCTCGCCGTTGCTCATGGTGAACGGCTGGCGCCCGCGGTGCTCGTCGAGGTCGATGATCGACAGCCGCGCGTGGCTGAAGCCCACACCGCGATCATCCTGGGTCTTGTAGCCAAAGCCGTCGGGGCCGCGGTGGTACTGGATCGCGGCCATGTTGACCAGGGTCTGTGCATCGACCGGACGTTCCGGGTCGGCGTGAAAGATGCCGCCAATGCCGCACATGGGGTTGTCTCCTTGAGTTATCCATCGGGGGCGAGCGGGGCCGGGTCGCCGCGCCGCTCGCCGTCAGTCAGGCAATCGCATAACCGGGGGGTCAGCCCTCCGGGGTGTCCATCACCGCGCTGATCCGGCGCACCACCGTGGTCAGCAGGGCCATGCGCACGAACACCGCCCCGCGCGCCTGGGCGAAGTACCAGTTGTGCGGGGTGTCGTCGAGATCGGTCGACAGCTCCGCGCCGCGCGCCAGCGGATGCATGATGATGGCACCTTCCTTCAGCGGCGACTGGCGGTTCAGGTTCAGGCCTTCGCCCATGGACTCGAAGGTGTCGCCGACCCAGGCGATGGCGTTGATGTAGACGACGTCCAGCTCCGGCAGCACCGGGTCCAGGTCGTTCACCACGCGCAGCTTCAGGCCCGCGCCCTCCAGCAGCTCGCGCTGTTCGGGGTCGAAGTTCTCCTCCTCGCGCGAGATCACCACGATCTCGTCGATCGCCTCGGGGAACAGGCTCAGCATGCTCAGCAGGCTGCGTACCGTGCGCATGCGCGAAGGCACGCCCACGATCCCCACCTTGATGTGCTTTTCCGGCGGGCAGTCGGGCAGGAACACTTCCGGGCGCCACTTGGCCAGGGTGTACACGTCCGCCAGCGCCTGGGTCGGGTGCTCGTCGATCCCGTTGCCGGCGTTGACCAGCGGGATGCGCAGATTTTCCAGCATGTTGTGCACGGCCTCGCCGTCCGAGGAACGCAGCACCAGCACGTCGCCGTAGTTGTTGAACATCTCGGCGATGTCGGCCAGCGATTCGCCCTTGGCGATGCCGGTGCTCTTCGGGTCGGTGATCGACATCACCGATCCCCCGAGCCGGTGCCAGGCGCTCTCGAACGACAGCCGCGTGCGGGTGGACGGCTCGTAGAACGCGCTGATCAGGATCTTGCCGGCCAGCGGCAGATGGACCAGCGCCGGCGTGGTCTCGTACTGCGCGGCCAGACGGAACAGCTGCAGCAGCTCCTCGCGCGTGAACTGCCGGCTGGAGACCACGTGCGAGGCGGCCAGTTTGAGCAGCGGGTCGGGGTTTTCCTCCACCGCCTCCAGCAGGGCGCGCGGGCGATCGGTGCCGGCGGCACCGTCCCGCGGCTTGAGGGTGTTCAGCGGGTCATCGGGATTCACCAGAGGCATCCTCTCTTCCAGTCACGGATGAACAGGGCGATCAGCAGGATCGGGGTCAGGGTCGCGACCGTGGTCGCGATGATCACGATGGTCGCCAGTGCGGTTACCGGGATCGTCATGTCGCCACCTCCGGGGTGTCGCGGCCGGCGGGCGCGTCGTGGTCATCCTGCGCCAGCCGGTCCCAGTCGAAAGGCCGCGGGAACAGCCAGGTGCCGGCGACCATGACCACCAGCGAGACCGCCGCGCCCACCAGTGCGGCCACGTACCAGCCGATCATGAAGTAGCTGGCCAGGCCCAGCCCGGAGCCCAGCAGCATCGCCCAGGCGGCCGCCTGCGGGTTGGCGCGGCGCCAGTACAGCCCGGCCACGATGGGCCAGATCGCGCTGGCCACGAAGGCCCCGGTGAAATACAGCAGGGCCGCGAGCGAGCCGACCACCGGCACCTCGCCGCGGTAGCTGGCGGCCAGCCAGGTCAGCAGCCCCAGCAGCACCACGATCACCTTGGTCGCCCGCAGCTGAGTCTGTTGCGAGGCGCGCGGATGGATGTGCCCGCGGTAGATGTCACGGGTGACCAGGTCGGAGGTGGCCGCCAGCAGCGAGTCGAGGCTGGAGGCCAGCGCGGCGAACACCACGATGAACACCACGATCGCCCCGGTCAGGCCGAGCACCTCGGCGGCCACCAGCGGGCCGACCATGTCCGCCGCCGGCACGTTGATGCCCAGCGCCGGGGTGGCCAGCGCCACGAAGCCGGCCACAATCGGGATCGGCAGCCACAGCAGCCCGCCCAGCAGGTAGGCACGGAAGCCCACGTTGCGGCCGAAGGCGAAGGCGCGCGACCACCACACGTTGGAATGGAAGATCTCGCCCACGCCGAACAGCAGGTTGTTGAACAGGAACATGATCGCCGCCGGGAACAGCAGGCTCAGCAGTTCTGGGCGTTCTTCCATCAGGTCGAAATGGATCGCCTCGAAACCCACCCGGTCGATGGTCATCCAGGCGAGGAACGCAGCGCCGCCGATGATGATCACGGTCTGGATGAAGTCGGTGCCGATCACCGCGCGCAGTCCGCCCAGTAGGGTGTAGATCACGCACACCGTCAGGATCACGGTCATGCCCACGCGGTAGTCGATCCCGGCCAGGGCGTTGATCAGCACGCCGCCGGCCATCGCCATGGAGATCAGCCAGCCGAAGGCGTAGATCAGGGAGACCCCGAGGAACACCCGCCAGGTGAAGGTCCCGTAGCGCAGCCGGATGAAGTCCCCGGAGGTAAAGCCGTGCGGCATCAGTTCGCGGATGCGCCGGGCCAGCGGGGCGAACAGGATCAGACCCAGCGCCCCCAGCGAGTAGCCCAGCATGCCCCACACGCCCAGCTCCAGCGCCAGCTGCGGGGCGGTCATGGTGGTGTTGGCGGTGACCCAGGTGGCCATCGCGGTAGCGCTCGCCAGTGCCAGCCCCACGTTGCGCCCGGCCAGCATGTGATCGGCCGCCGTGTAGTTGCGCCGGCCCAGCCACGCGCCCAGCGCGACCCACAGGACGCTGAAGGCGGCCAGCAGCCCCCAGGCGACGGAAGTCGGGAGGATGGGCTCCTCGAGGGCGGTCACGACGCCTCCTGCACCCTCGTGATCTCGCGGATCGCCTCGTCCGTGGTCATCACGCGGGCGTAGCGGTCCTTGATGGTGGTGATGGTGGCGCGTTGCATCTCGGGGGTCACCGTCGCACAGCAGTCCTCGATGAGCGTCACGTAGAAGCCCAGGTCACAGGCGTCGCGCACCGCGGTGGAGACGCATTCGTTGCTGTACACGCCAACGATGAACAGGGAGGAGATCTCCAGGTTCCGCAGGATGTAGTGCAGATTGGTCGAGTTGAACACGCCGCTCGCGGTCTTGTCGAGGACGATCTCGTCGCCCTGCGGCGCGACCTCGTCGACGAATTCGGCATCCTTGCTGCCGGGGGCCGCATGCAGTCCGAGACGCTTGTGGCCCGGGCTGCGGTCGCGCCCGTCGCGGGTCAGCGAACGGATGCGGGTGTGGATGACCTCCATCTCCTCGGCGCGGAAGGCGTCCTGCAGGCGGCGCACGTTGGGCAGGACGGTCTCCTCCAGGCGATGGAAATAGTACTCCTGGGCCTCCAGCGGGATGCCGGATTCGGCCGAATCCGCGAACACCCCGTGGCCGCGCGCGGCGTCCAGGTACTGCAGGTCGATGCACAGCAGGGCGACATGGTGCTCGCGCAGCTCGCGCCGCAGTACCGGCTTGCTGATCAGGCTCTCCTGGTACTGCTCGCGCAGCGGATCCAGGGAGTCGTAGTCGGTCAGGCGGGAAACGTTGTCGTCGGCCATGCCGCGGGCTCCTTGAACGGTTGGGGTGGCGCTACTGCGGGGCCGCCAGTGCCAGCGCACTGTGCAGGGCCAGGTTGGCGCCGGTCTCGATGTCCTCCCAGTTTGTCCATTCCGCGGCCGAATGGGAACGCCCCTGCAGGCTGGGCACAAAGATCATCCCGGTGCGGGTGATCGCACTCATGCTCTGGGTGTCGTGCGCCGCGCCGCTGGGCATGGTGATGTACTCCAGTCCCATGCGTTCGGCCTGGCCCTCGATGGTCTGCACGATCCCGGTGTCGCAGCGCACCGGGTCGATCTCCGAGAGCACGTCGAACTCGAACATCAGGTCGCGCCGCCGGGCCAGGCTGGAGAGCGTGCGCCGCGCCGCATGCGCCAGGGCGGTCAGGACCTTCTCGTCGGTGTCGCGCACCTCGAACGAAAAGGTCGCCGTGCCGGGAACGGTGTTCGGCGCCCCCGGCGACAGCTCCACGCGGCCGATGGTCGCGCGCGAGTTGGGGCTGCCGTGTTCCTCCAGCAGGCGATCGATCTCGCCGCCGAACTCGGCCAGTCCCTGGAAGGCATCCGCGCGCATGTCCATGGGCGTGGTGCCCGCGTGGTTGGGCTGGCCCTTCAGGCGCACCTCCCACTTGAACAGCCCGGTGATGGCCTCCACCACCCCCACGCTCAGGCCGCGCCGGTCCAGCACCGGCCCCTGTTCGATGTGGGTCTCGATGAAGGCGTGCAGGGTGTTCGGGTCGCGCCGCGCGGCCAGCGCGTCGTCGGCGTTCAGGCCCCAGGCCGCCATCGCGTCCACCAGCGTCACGCCCTCCAGGTCGCGCGCATGGCTGATGCTCTCCGGGGTCAGTTTGCCTGCCATCGCCTGGGAGCCGAACATCCCGCCGAAGCGGCCCTCCTCGTCGGTGAAGTCGATCACCTCCAGCGGGTACTGCAGCTCGATCCCCTGCTCCTGCGTGGTGCGCAGCACCTCCAGCCCGATCAGCACGCCCAGCGCGCCGTCCAGCGGACCGCCGCCGGGCACCGTGTCGAGATGCGAGCCCATCGCCACCACCGGCCGTCGGCCGTCGTACTGCAGGCGACCGTGCAGATTGGCGGCCCCGTCCTGCCAGACATCCAGACCGGCCGCCTCCAGGCGGTGGCGGAACCACTCGCGCCCGGCGCGGTCGCCGTCGGAGAATGCGCGGCGGTGCAGGCCGCGGTCGGCGTCGCGACCGATCTGCGCGAGGTCGTTGATGTCCTGCTGCAGGCGCGGCATGTTGATGGTGAAATCGGGCATGAAGGTCTCCGGTTGGCCGGGCCAATGGCCCGGGGCATGGGGGGTCAGCCGCGCGGGCGGCCCCGCAGCAGCACGACGATCAGCACTAGGAACACCACGCCGCCGACGGCGAAGAAACCAAAGGCGCGCGCCAGGCCGTGATGCTCGACCTCGACCGTGATGCGGTCGCTCCAGGCGTCCTCCCCGGCGTCGGCCGCGCGCAGCCGGAAACGGTATTCACCGTCGGGCAGGCCGCTGATCACGCGGCTGGTGTCGCCGCCTTCGTAGATCACGCGGGCATCGTCGAAATCCGGGCCGCTGGCGCGTTCCAGCACCACCGCCCCGGGGGCTTCCCAGTGCAGGGTGAACCCGCCGTCGGCGGAGTGCTCGGGGGGATCGTCGAAGCGGGGTTCGGCCAGGGCCGGGCCGGCCAGCAGGACGAGCGCCAGCGCCAGCACCGGGAGGTGGCCGAAGCTGGCGGCGAGGCGGAGCATGCCGCTCAGGCTCCGCCCTCGAACGGCTTGAGCCCGGCGCGCTGCTCGGTGGACTGCATGGTTTCCACCAGCTGAGCCAGGTTCTGGTCCAGATCGGCCAGTTCGTCCGGCGGCATGGATTCCAGCGCCCGGTTCAGTTCGCCCTGGGGGGCGGCCGGGGCGCGTTCCAGCAGTTCCTGTCCGGTCTCGGTCACATACAGGCGAACGATGCGCTGGTCGCGCTCCGGGCGGCGACGTTCGACCAGGCCCTGCTGCTCGAGCTTGTCCAGCAGGTTGGAGGTGGTGGAGGCATGCACCGACAGCCGCCGCGACAGGTCGCTCACGTTAAGGCCCGGCGTGCGCTGGAGCTCCCACAGCGCCCACAGCTGCGAGGCGCTGATCCCGCAGGCCCGCTCCACCGCGCGCGAATGCCCCTGCAGCGCCCGGATGATCACCCGCAGCTGGCGGATGACCGAGCGTGCGGGGTCCTCGCCCCCGGACGGGGCGGCGGACGTTTGCGTGGCGGCGCTGGCGGATGACATGCGTTTCTCGGCAGTGATGGTCAACGAACATTATTTTTGCGCAAAAATACCTCCGGCGCAAACCGTGTCACGAAAACACGGCCCGGTGGCCTTCACCCCGTGCGACCGCGCCATGCCGCCGTGCGTTCGGCGGAACTTCGGGACCCGCAGGCGGTCCTTCCGCTTGTGGCGCACAACAGACACACCGGATACATGCGTGTCGGCCCTTTACAACGAATTAGACTTCGTTTATATACCCGTACTGGTGTGCAGTGGAATGGATCGTCCGCGATGTTCCGCGCGCAGCTGTTGCAAAAGCCGCACACCGACCGGACGGCGGAGCCGGTTCCGGACATCCCGAAAAAATTCAATTGAGCGCGAGGACAGGAAGATGATGAACAGGAAGATGCTTGCCGCGGCCGTGGCCGCGACCCTGGCCGCCCCCGGCATGGCCATGGCGCAGGAAGAAGGCGCCGGTCCGATCGACTGGGATTTCTACGGCTCCCTGCGGCTCCAGTACGAAGCCGCCGATCCGGACAACAACAGCAGCTATGATGGCTTCCGCGATGCCTATACGCGGGTGGGTTTCATGGGCTCCATGGAATTCAACGAAGGACTGAGCGCCTTTGCCCAGCTGGAGCTGCCGCTGGATCTGGCGAACGGGCGGGTCCAGGATCCGTTCAATGGTCAGAATGAGGATGTCCGCATCGGCAAGATCGGAATTGAATCCGACGTGGCGGGCACCTTCGCCTACGGCCGCGACTGGCTGCCGTACTACAACGCCATTGCGTTCCCGGTGGACATGTTCAACTCGTTCCAGTCCGGCTTCATCACCTATGCGGCGTTCCGTGAGAGCGACACCCTGTTCTACTACTCGCCCGATTTCAACGGATTCTCGTTTGGTGGTGCGTACGTGACCGACGGAGCCAATGACGACAATCCCTATCAGTTGACTGGTAGCTACTCTCTGGGAGATACCACCTTCTCCGTGGGTGTGCAGGATGCGAATGCGGATGAACGCCGCCGCGACTGGGGCTTCTCCGTGATGCACACCATGGGAGATCTGTATATCGGTGCCAAGGCCGAAACCGTGGACAGCGCAGACGATGACGTGGACGGTGACAATTCCTTCAACGTCTTTGCGTCCTACGACTGGGGTCAGCACACCTTCAAGGGCATGCTGGCGACCATGGATACTTGGGGTGGCGACGTCGCGCACCTGGGGTATGACTACCACGTCAACGATGCCCTGACCTTCTTCGCCGAGTACTATCGCGAGAGCGAAAGCGACGACATTGGTTCCGGAGCGATCGGCCAGGTGCGTGCGCGGGACATGGATGAAGACGAGGGAGTCATCGGCGATACTGGTGATGTGTTTATGGCCGGCATGCACTACAGCTTCTGATCGCGCACCGCGCGAGTTTCAGCAAGCGGCTGTAACGGGAAGGCCCGCATCGCGAGATGCGGGCCTTCTTTCGTTGCGGGCAGGGCCGGGGGCGCAGTGCGCTCCGAAGCCCCTTCAGTGTCCGGCGTCGAACAGTTCGCCGGCATCCGGAAGGGGTACGTTCAGGTGCAGCGAGGCGGCCATCATGCGTACCAGCTCGCGCTGTTCCGCGGTGGGGTCGCCGCGTTGCTGCACGGTGTCGTCCATGGCCTGCAGCAGTCGCTGGCGGTCGTGGCGCGGCATGCGCGCCAGGCGCCCCAGCGCGCGGTCGAGGATGCGTGCCCAGGCCGCGGACTGGCTGGCCTGACGCAGCTCCTCGGGGATGGGGGCGCTGAACGGCAGGCTGCCGGTGAAGCGGCCCAGGCCGGCGATCAGCGCGGCCTCCGCCGCCTCGGGGTCATCCGGGTGGCCATGCAGTGCGAGGGTCGCCAGCAGGTAGCGCGCCGCGTTTTCGCGGTGCCGGGCGTTCTTCCCGGCGGGATCCTTGCGCCCGTGCGTCCTTTCGCCCCCGTGCCCGTGACGCCGGTCGAGGTGTTCGATCAACATGCGGCCGAGGGCGTATTCGGTGGCGGACAGGCGGCCGTCGGCATGGATCAGGCGTTCCACGAGTCCGGCCAGGGTCCGTTGTTCGTCGCGGCTCAGCCGAGCCAGCGCAGGGAAAGCCATCTCGGTCAGCGGAAGACGGTGTTCGGCCGCGGGTTCGGGGACCATCGCGCGGAGCTGGCGCACGCGTTCCTCGCTCTCCGGGCCGCGGGTTTCCAGGATCATGTGGAGCTGCTGTTCGCGGATCTCCGGATCCGGATGCAGGATCAGGTAGAGCACCAGATCCGCGACCCAGTGCGGATTGCGGGCGGAGCGGGCCAGTTCGCCCGGCAGTGCGGCCAGCAGGGCGGCGGCCAGCGAGCCGGGCACGGCCCCGAAGGCCTCGCCCAGCGGCCCGTTCTCCTCCTCTTCCCGCTGCTGCTCGGCGGCAGCCTCCTCCTCGCGGCGCCGGCGTTCGCGTTCGGTCACCGCACGGCTCACCCGGTCGGTGGCCTCGCGGCCCAGGCGTTCCAGGCCCTCCTCGTCCAGTGGCTGGCCCAGCCGCTCCAGGCGTTTCTCCAGCGGCGGATGGGTATCGAGCAGCTGGTCAATGGCGCCGTTGGCGAACAGCATGTGTCCGACCATTGCCGGACTGGCGTTGAGCCCGGCGTAGCGCGCGGCTACCTTGCGCAGGGCGCCGGCCATGCCGTCCGCGTTGCGGGTGAACTGCACCGCGTGGGCATCCGCGCGGTACTCCTGTTCGCGCGCGATGGCTGCGCGGATCAGGCGCCCGCCGATCAGGCCGATCCCACCGGCGGCCACCAGCGCGAAGTTGAACCACACCGGCCCCCGCATCTCTCCCGGGTCGCTGCGCGCGCGCCGTCCGGGCAGCATGCCCAGGCCCAGCAGCGCGATCATCTCGATGCCGAACAGGATGCCGACCAGCTGCGTGTTCAGGCGCATGTCGCCGGCACGGATATGGCCGAACTCGTGGGCGACCACCGCTTTCAGTTCCTGCCGGTTGAGGCTCTCGATCGCCCCGCGCGTCACCGCGATGGCCGCGTCATGCGGCGTAAAGCCGGCGGCGAAGGCGTTGATGCCCAGCTCGCGTTCCAGCACGAAGATCGCCGGCACCGGCAGCCCGGCGGCGATCGCCATCTCCTCGACGATGTTGCGCAGCCGCCGGTTCATCGGGTCCTCGGGCTCGGCATCCACCGGATCGCCGCCCATCTCGCGGGCGATGCCGCGCCCGCCGCCGGCACGCCGCAGCTGGTACAGGCGCCACAGGCTGGCCCCGGCGATGACCGCGATCGCCAGTCCGGTGGTCCACAGCAGAAAGCCACGGTGCTCCGCGAGCCTCTCGGCGGTGGGCATGAGCTGCCGGAGCTCCTGCCAGGGCTCGACCAGGGTATACAGCAGCAGGATATTGAGCAGTGCCACCATCAGCACCACCACCAGCACGAACAGGCCCAGCAGCAGCGTCAGCCGCCGGCGTGCCCGGTCCTGGTATTCAAAGAAGCGCATTCCTTCGCCGTCCCCGGTTGTCTCCCCGATCCCCCGTATACAACCGGGTTTTGTGCGCGGGGGCAAGGCCGCTGTCCGCAACGGGTGCCAGCACGCTTCCATGGATGGGAGGATGCGCACAGGACTGCGGGAGCCTGCAAGCAGGCTCCCACGGTCAGTTGGTCCGTTCGGCGGCCTCTTCGCGCCCGGGCTGGGGTAAGCGGTCGGGGTTGGCGACGCGCGCGATCCACAGTGCCAGCAGGACCGCGGGGATGCCGATCGCGGCCGAGCTGACAAAGAACCAGAACCAGCCCATGAACTCCGCCATCACTCCGGTGAAGCCGGCGAGGAACTGCCCGGGCAGGGTCATCAGCGAACTGAACAGCGCGTACTGGGTGGCGGTGTAGGCGCTGTTGGTGAGGCTGGAGAGGTAGGCGATGAACACCGAGATCGCCATGCCCCCGGTAATGTTGTCGGCCATGATGGCGAATACCAGCCCGTAGAGCTCCGGACCCAGCAGGGCCAGCCAGGAGAAGGTCAGGTTGGTGATCGGCGCCAGCAGCGCGGTGGCGATCAGCATGCGCATGATGCCGAAGCGCGCGACCAGCAGCCCGCCCACGGCGGCCCCGCCCAGGGTCATCGCCAGGCCGAAGGCCGCGGCGATATTGGCGATCTGATCCTTGCTGAAGCCCAGATCGAGGTAGAACGGGTTGGCCATCACCCCCATGAAGATGTCGCTGATGCGGAAGATCGCGATGAACGCGATGAGCAGCAGGGCGATCTTGCCGAAGCGCTTCCAGAACTCCACGAACGGGCAGACGAAGGCGCCGATGAACCAGGCCTTGAAGGCGCGCCAGTAGCCGGTGTCCGAGGTGTTGTTGATGTAGTCGAGCACGCGCTGCTCGATCTGCGCGGTCCTGCGGTCGCGCTCGGCCACCTCGGGCTCGCGCACGATCAGGGTGCAGATCACGCCCACCAGCATGAGCGCGGCCATGGTGCCGTAGGCCAGGCCCCAGGTCCCCACCGCGGCGATGTGCAGTGCCCCGGCCCCGGCGGTCAGCAGGGCCACGCGGTAGCCGGTCACGTAGGCCGCGGCCATCGCCCCCTGGCGTTCCTTGCTCACCGCCTCGATGCGGTAGGCATCGATGGCGATGTCCTGGGTTGCCGCCGCGAACGCCGTGATCACCGCCCACACCGCGACCAGCCACAGCTGCTCGGTGGGGTCGGTGAGCGCGATGCCCGTGAGCGAGATGATGATCAGGGCCTGCGCCAGCAGCATCCACGCCCGGCGCCGGCCGAACAGCCGCGTCAGCACCGGCAGCGCCAGGCGGTCCACGATCGGCGCCCACAGCACCTTGATGCTGTAGGCCATGCCCACCCAGCTGAGAAAGCCGATGGACGACAGCTCCACCCCGAGGTCGCGCAGCCAGGCGGTGAACGTGCCGCCGGTCAGCAGCAGCGGCAGCCCGGCGGCAAAGCCGAGGAACAGCATGCCGATGACACGCGGGTGGCGGTACACCGCCAGTGCCGCCAGCCAGTCACGGCGGGGTGCGGCCTGCGCGTCCTCGGCGGCGCTCATCGACGGGGCATGTGCCGGACCGGGAGCCCGGTGCGGCTGTCAGGGCGCGTAGTCATAATCGATCCAGAACGGCGCGTGATCGGAGAAGCGCTGCTCGGTATAGATGAACGGGTCGCGCGCGGTGGCGGCGATGCCCGGCGTGGCGATCTGGTAGTCGATGCGCCAGCCCACGTTCTTCGCCCAGGCCTGGCCGCGGTTGGACCACCAGGTGTATTGCCCGGGGCGGTCGTCCAGCCGGCGGAACACATCCACCATGCCGATCTCGTCGAACAGGTGGTCCAGCCACGCCCGTTCTTCGGGCAGAAAGCCCGAGTTCTTGCGGTTGGAGCGGTAGTTGGTCAGGTCGATTTCCTTGTGCGCGATGTTCCAGTCGCCGCAGATCACCCATTCGCGCCCGTCCTGCATGCGCTCCGCCAGCCACGGGCGGAAGAAATCGAGGAAGCGCCATTTCGAATCCTGACGGTGGTCGCCCGATGAGCCCGACGGCAGGTACAGCGACACCACCGACAGGTTGCCGAAGCGCATCTCCACGTAGCGCCCCTCGTTGTCCGCCTCCTCGAAGCCCAGCCGGGTGATCACCTCGTCCGGCTGCATCCGGCTGTACATGGCCACACCGCTGTAGCCGGGTTTCACCGCGTCCACGTAGGCGCTGTGATAACCGGGCGGATGGAAGGGCTCGCCCTGGATCTGGTGGATCTGGGCCTTGGTCTCCTGGATGCAGACCACGTCGGCTGCCGTGGCGGGCAGCCAGTCGAAGAAGCCCTTGCGGGCGGCGGCACGGATGCCGTTGGCGTTCATGGACATTATGCGCATGGCGCGCAACGATACCCGCGCGCGCGGCCGGCGAAAAGACCCGCCCGGACGCTGTGTCAGAATAGGGGCCGTTTCCCCTCGCAATCGACCACGGAGCCGTCATGACCGCCCACGCCTTCCTCGAATATGCCCTGCAGCGCGACGTCCTGCGTTTCGGCGAGTTCACGCTGAAATCGGGCCGCACCAGCCCCTATTTCTTCAACGCCGGGCTGTTCAACCGTGGTTCCGACCTGGCCCGCCTGGGCGAGTTCTATGCGCAGGCGATCGTGGATTCCGGGATCGACTTCGATCTGATCTTCGGCCCGGCCTACAAGGGCATCCCGCTGGCGGCGGCCGTGGCCGAAGCGCTGTACCGCGACCACGACATGGACCGCCCCTGGGCCTTCAATCGCAAGGAGGCCAAGGACCACGGCGAGGGCGGCAACATCGTGGGCGCCCCGCTGGAGGGTCGTGTGCTGATCGTGGACGACGTGATCACCGCCGGCACCGCCATCCGCGAATCGGTGGACATCATCCGCGCCGCCGGCGCCTCGCCGGTGGGGGTGGCCATCGCCCTGGACCGCGAGGAGCGCGGTGCGGGCGACCGTTCGGCCATCCAGGAGGTGGAGAGTGATCTGGGCATGCAGGTGGTGCGCGTGGCGCGGCTGACCGACCTGGTCACCCTGCTGGAGCAGACCGGCCGCGCGCCGGAGCACCTGGACGCCCTGCGCGCCTACCGCGCCGAATACGGCGTCTGAGCCGGATCAGGCCAGTACGTCCAGCTTGGCGAAGCCGACCACCAGCCACTTGGCGCCGGCGTCGGCGAAGTTGACCTGTACCCGGGCCGAGGATCCCGAGCCCTCGAAGGCCGTGACCAGCCCCTCGCCGAAGCGCGCGTGGTGCACCCGGGTGCCGATCGCCAGGCCCTCCTCGCGGGCCGATTCCGCCTGCGCGTCCATGCTGCTGGTCCGCTGGCGCGCGGCGGCGAAGCGCCCGGAGGCGTAGGGCGAGGACTGCGGGCGCAGAACCTCGAGCATGTCTTCCGGGATCTCGTTGAGGAAGCGCGAGGCCGGGTTGGAGGCCTCGCGGCCGTACAGCCGGCGGGTCTCGGCGTGGGTCAGGTACAGCTGGCGCTCCGCCCGGGTCATGCCCACGTAGGCCAGACGGCGCTCTTCCTCCAGGCGCCCGGGTTCGTCCACCGAGCGGGCGTTGGGGAACAGCCCGTCCTCCAGCCCGGTCAGGAACACCAGCGGGAACTCCAGGCCCTTGGCCGAGTGCAGGGTCATCATCTGGATCGCGTCCTCGTCGGGGTCCGCCGACCCCTCGCCCGACTCCAGCGCGGCGTGTGACAGGAAGTCGGTCAGGCGGTCGCCGGTGGTTTCCTCCTCGCGGATCTCCTCCATGTCGAAGGCCCTTGCCGCACCCACCAGCTCGTCGAGGTTCTCCAGACGGGCCTCGCCGCGTTCGCCCTTCTCCTTCGCGTAGTGCTCGCGCAGCCCGGACAGGGCGATGGCCTGCTCCACCTGTTCCCCCAGCGGGCGCCCGGTCAGGGCGTCGCGGATCTGTTCGACCAGCTGCAGGAAACCCGCCACCGCGTTGCGTGCGCGTCCGGACAGCGCGTTCGCCTGCACCGCCCGCTGCGCCGCGCGCAGCAACGAGATGTCCTGTTCCGCGGCCACCGCGCGCAGGTCGTCGAGGGTCTTTTCGCCGATCCCGCGCGGCGGCTGGTTGACCGCGCGCAGGAAGGCCGGGTCATCGTCGCTGTTGCCGGCCAGGCGCAGGTAGGCCAGCGCGTCGCGGATCTCCTGGCGCTCGAAGAAGCGCAGCCCGCCGTACACCCGGTACGGCAGGCGCCGTGCGATGAAGGTCTCTTCCAGCACGCGCGACTGCGCGTTGGAGCGGTACAGGACCGCACATTCGCGGTGCTGGCCGCCGTCCTCGATGTGCCGGGCGATGGTCTCGGCGATGAAGCGCGCCTCCTCCTGCTCGTTCAGCGCGGTGTACAGCCGCACCGGCGCGCCCTCGAGGTCCTCGGTCCACAGCTCCTTGCCCAGACGGCCGCTGTTGTGGCGGATCAGCGCGTTGGCGGCGTTGAGGATGCTGGCGGTGGAGCGGTAGTTCTGTTCCAGCCGCACGACCCGGGTGCCGGGGTAGTCCTTCTGGAAGTGCTGGATGTTCTCGATCTTCGCCCCGCGCCAGCCGTAGATCGACTGGTCGTCGTCGCCCACCGCGAACACCGGGCTGGCGCCGGCGATCAGCCGCAGCCAGGCGTACTGGATGTCGTTGGTGTCCTGGAACTCGTCCACCAGCACGTGGCGAAAGCGCGTGCGGTAGTGTTCCAGCAGCCCCGGATTGTCGCGCAGCAGTTCCAGCGAGCGCAGCAGCAGCTCGGCGAAGTCCACCACCCCGGCGCGTTCGCAGGCCTGCTGGTACGCGGTGTAGATGCGCACCCACTGCCGCGCGATCGGGTCGCCGGTGTCCGGGAGGTGTTCCGGGCGCGAGCCCTCGTCCTTGCGCGCGTTGATGTAGCCCTGCGCCTGTTTCGGCGGCCAGTGGGACTCCTCCAGCTCCAGCCCGCGCAGCACGCGCTTGACCATGCGCAGCTGGTCGTCGGAATCCAGGATCTGGAAGCTCTGCGGCAGTCCGGCCTCCTGCCAGTGCTGACGCAGCAGGCGGTGGGCCAGACCGTGGAAGGTCCCCACCCACAGCCCGCTGGCCGGATAGTCCAGCAGTTCCTCGATGCGCCCGCGCATCTCGCTGGCGGCCTTGTTCGTGAAGGTCACCGCCAGCAGTCCGTGCGGGGCGATGTTCTCCACGCCGATCAGCCACGCGATGCGGTGGACCAGCACGCGGGTCTTGCCGGAGCCGGCACCGGCCAGCACCAGAACGGGTTGCGACGGCGCGGCCACGGCCTCGCGCTGCGCCGGATTGAGGCCTTCAAGAAGGGGAGAAACGTCCATGCGCGCATGGTAGCAAACGCGGTACAGTCGAGGTCTGCAGAACTTCGCGCGCACGCCCGACGTCACAGGACCACCATGAACGACATGTCATCCCGCCATCGGCTGGATCAACCGGTTTCCGGACAGGACCCCCACCCGGACAATCTGGCGTTTGCCGAGACGCTGCTGGAGCGCTTCCGCGAGGATCCGTCTTCGGTCCCGGCGGCCTGGGCCGACTATTTCCGGGCCCTGGAGGATGCGGCACCGCAGGCGCGTGCGCCGGCGCGGGGCGAGGAGCGCCGCCGGCATACCGACCGCCCCGACCTCGAGCACGAGCGCCTGCAGATCCGCGTGCTGCAGTTCATCAACGCCTATCGTTACCTCGGGCATTTCGGCGCGCGTCTGGACCCGCTGGAGCGCGAGGCCCCGGTGGCGCCGCGCGAGCTGAGCCGCGAATACCACGGGCTGGAAGGCGTGAGCCCGGACATGACCTTCGACCCCGGCTCGCTGTTCCTTGACGGTCCGGCACCGCTGGACACCATCGAACAGGTCCTGCGCGAGACCTACTGCGCCAGCATCGGCGCGGAATACATGCACATCACGGCCACCGACGAGAAGCGCTGGTTGCAGGAGCGCCTGGAGTCGGCGCACGGGCGCTTCGGTTTCGGCGACGATACCCGCCTGGCGATCCTCGAGCGCCTCACTGCCGCCGAGGGCCTGGAGCGCTACCTGCACAAGCGCTACGTGGGCCAGAAGCGCTTCTCGCTGGAGGGCGCGGAGAGCCTGATCCCGCTGCTCAATGCCCTGGTCCAGCGCGGTGGCGCACGCGGCCTGACCGAGCTCGTGCTGGGCATGGCGCATCGTGGCCGTCTCAACGTGCTGGTGAACCTGCTGGGCAAATCGCCGGGCGAGCTCGCCGACGAGTTCGAAGGGCGCCCGCGCGATGATCGGGGCACCGGTGACGTCAAGTACCACATGGGGTTCTCGTCCGATGTGGAGACCCCCGGTGGACCGGTGCATCTGGCGCTGGCCTTCAACCCGTCGCATCTGGAGATCGTGACGCCGGTGGTCGAGGGTTCGGTGCGCGCGCGTCAGGTGCGCCTGGGCGACCGGCAGGGCAACCGGGTGATGCCGGTGGTGATCCACGGCGATGCGGCCTTCGCCGGCCAGGGCGTGGTGATGGAAACCCTCAACATGTCGCAGACCCGCGGGTTCTCCACCAAGGGAACCGTGCACGTGGTCGTGAACAATCAGATCGGGTTCACCACCAGCACGCTGAAGGATGCGCGTTCGACGCATTACGCGACCGATGTCGCCAAGATGGTGAACGCGCCCATCCTGCACGTGAACGGCGACGACCCCGAGGCGGTGGTCTTCGTCACCCAGATCGCGCTGGATTACCGCATGCGTTTCGGCAAGGACGTGGTCATCGACCTGGTCTGCTATCGCCGTCAGGGGCACAACGAGGCCGACGAACCCGCCGCGACCCAGCCGCGCATGTACCACCGCATCCGCGACCTGCCGACCACCCGCGAGCGCTATGCCCGTCAGCTGACCGAGGAAGGCCTGACCGACGCGCAGCAGCAGGAGCAGATCCTCGACGCCTACCGCGACCGGCTGGATGCCGGCGAGGCGGTGGCCGACTCGCTGCTGCGCGATCGCACCCGCGAGACCCGCGCGGGCGGCACCAACTGGGGCCCGTACCTGCATCAGGCCTGGGATCAGCCGGTCGATACCGGCGTCGACCGCGAGCGTCTGGCGACCGCGCTGGAACACCTGTCGACCCCGCCGGAGGGCTTCGAGCCCCACCCGCGGGTGCACAAGATCCTCGAGGCGAGGCGCCAGATGGCGCGCGGTGAACAGCCGCTGGACTGGGGTGCTGCGGAGACCCTGGCCTACGGCAGCCTGATCCAGGACGGCTATCGCGTGCGCCTGTCCGGACAGGACTCCGGGCGCGGGACCTTCTTCCATCGTCACAGCGTGCTGCACGAACGCAACACCGGCGACACCTACGTCCCGCTGCGCCGCCTGGACCCGGACCATCCGCGCTTTCTGGTCATCGATTCGCTGCTGTCCGAGGAGGCCGTGCTCGCGTTCGAATACGGTTACGCCACCGCGGCCCCCGAGGCGCTGGTGATCTGGGAGGCGCAGTTCGGAGACTTCGTCAACGGCGCCCAGGTGGTGATCGACCAGTTCATCTCCTCCGGTGAGCAGAAATGGGGGCGGCTGTGTGGCCTGACCCTGTTCCTTCCGCACGGCTACGAGGGCCAGGGACCGGAGCATTCCTCCGCGCGCCCCGAGCGCTTCCTGCAGCTGGCGGCGCAGGAGAACATGCAGGTCTGCGTGCCGACCACGCCGGCGCAGATCTTCCATCTGCTGCGCCGGCAGATGGTGCGTCCCTACCGCAAGCCGCTGGTGGTCATGACCCCCAAGAGCCTGCTGCGGCACCGTCAGGCCGTTTCCTCGCTGGAGGACCTCGCGACAGGACGGTTCGAGACCGTCCTCGACGATCCGGAGGTGACCGATCCGCAGCAGGTCCGTCGGGTCCTGCTGACCAGCGGCCGGATCCACTACGATCTGGTCTCCACCCGCCAGACCGACGAACGCGAGGATGTCGCCGTAGTGCGCCTGGAGCAGTGTTACCCGTTCCCCTGCGACCGCATGCGCGAGGTACTGGAGCGTTATCCGCAGGCCGAGGAATTCGTCTGGATCCAGGACGAGCCGGAAAACCAGGGCTATCTCGGCTTCGTGTATCCGCGCCTGGCCCCGCTGCTGGCCGAGCGCGGTCATGCCCTGCACGCGGTTGCGCGCCCGCCGGCGGCGGCCCCGGCGGTGGGCTATCCCGAGGTCCACCGGTCGCAGCACGAGGAACTGCTGGAGCGCGCCTTCGGCCCGCTGGGCAGTCGTGACCTGCCGCACCCGACACCCTGAGTCCGTCCCGCAAAACCGCCGAACAAGGAAGCCCGATGTCCGCCGAGCAGACCCCGATCCAGGTTCCGCAACTCCCCGAATCCGTGGCCGATGCCACCGTGGTCGCCCTGCACAGGAAGCCGGGCGATGCCGTGCGCCGCGACGAACTGATCGCCGAGCTGGAGACCGACAAGGTCGTGCTGGAGGTCAACGCCCCCGCCGACGGAACCCTGGTCGACCTGGCCGTGGCCGAAGGCGACACCGTGCACGCCGATGACGTGCTCGGCCATCTGGGCCCGGCCCCGGCACAGCCCGCCGATGAGGCCCCGGCGGCCGGGGAGCACGTCGAGCCCGAACCCGACCCCGCCTCGGCCGAGGCCGACGAGGCCGACGCGGGGGACGAAGGCCCCGAGCCCGAACCGGCCGCGGATGCCGGCTCGCCGCCCCCGCCGGGACCGGCGGTGCGCCGCCTGCTGCAGGAGGCCGGCTTGCGCGAGGATCAGGTGCGCGGCACCGGGCCCGATGGCCGCATCCAGCGCGAGGACGTGGAACGCGCGCAACAGGCGGCGGGTTCCGGGGTCGGGGGCAAGGGCGATGACACGTCTCGTCGCCCGGCGGCCGACGACGCCGGACGCGACAGCGCGCGGGCTGCCGCTGGCGCGGAACCGCCCGCCGGCGGCCCGCGTGCGGCCGGCGAGCGCGGCACCGAGCGGGTGCCCATGAGCCGGCTGCGGGCGCGCATCGCCGAACGCCTGCTGGAGGCGAAGCAGTCCACTGCGATGCTGACCACCTTCAACGAGATCGACATGTCGCAGGCCATGGCCCTGCGCGGGCGCTACAAGGATGCCTTCGAGCAGACCCACGGCACCCGGCTGGGCTTCATGGGGCTGTTTGTGGCGGCCGCGACCCGGGCCCTGCAGCGCTTCCCGGTGATCAATGCCGCGCTCGACGGCGAAGAGATCGTCTACCACCACTACACCGATATCGGCATCGCGGTGTCGTCCCCGCGCGGGCTGGTGGTGCCGGTGCTGCGCGATACCGGCAACGCCTCCATTGCCGACATCGAACGCCGCATCCGCGACTTCGCCGAGCGCGCCGGCAACGGCAAGCTGGATATCGACGAGCTGCGCGGCGGCACCTTCACCATCACCAACGGCGGGGTGTTCGGTTCGCTGTTCTCCACGCCCATCGTCAACCCGCCGCAGAGCGCGATCCTCGGCATGCACGCGATCCAGGAGCGCCCGGTGGCGGTGGACGGCGAGGTGGTGATCCGGCCGATGATGTACGTCGCGCTGTCCTACGATCACCGCCTGGTCGACGGCGCCGACGCGGTGCAGTTCCTGGTGGCGATCAAGGAGGCCATCGAGGACCCGGCGCGCCTGGTGCTGGACGTCTGAGCCCGAGCGCGGTTCAGCCCCGGGGCCGGGCCTGCAGCCAGAAGGTGACCGGGCCGTCGTTGGTCAGGCTCACCTGCATGTCGGCGCCGAAGCGCCCGGTCGCGACCGGTTCGTGGCGCCGCTGCGCCCGCTGCAGCAGGTGGTGGAACAGGGCCTCGCCGCGCTCCGGCGGGGCGGCCGTGGTAAAGCTGGGGCGCATGCCCTTGCCGGTATCCGCCGCCAGGGTGAACTGCGGCACCAGCAGCAGCCCGCCGCCGGTCTCCCCCAGCGAGCGGTTCATGCGCCCCTCCTCGTCCGGGAACACGCGATAGCCCAGCAGGCGGTCGAGCATGCGCTCGACTGCCGATTCGTCGTCGTCCGGTTCCACCCCCACCAGCGCCAGCAGCCCGGTGCCGATCTCGCCGGTGATCTCCCCGGCGACCTCCACCCGCGCCCGGCTGACCCGCTGGATCAGGCTGATCATGTCCGCGCCCTGCCACTGCCCGGCTCCAGCCCGCCCGCCAGGTGGGTCAGGCGATCAGTGGCGGCGACCAGCGCCCGCGCGATCCCCGGTTCGGCGGCCGAGTGCCCGGCATCCGGGATGATCTGCAGATCCGCCTCGGGCCACGCCTGCGCGAGCGCCACCGCCTGCTCCACCGGGCACACCACGTCGTAGCGCCCGTGGACGATGAAGCCCGGGATGTCGCGCAGGCGTCCGGCATCGCGCAGCAGCTGGTCGGGTTCCAGGAAGGTGTCGTGGCTGAAGTAGTGGCACTCGATGCGCGCCAGGCTCAGGGCCACCTCCGGGTCCTCGAAGTGGCCGATTACGTCGTCGTTGGGGATCAGGCAGGAGGCATGCCCCTCCCAGGCCGACCACGCCTGCGCGGCCGCCTCGCGCACCGCCGGGTCCGGGTCGGTCAGGCGCCGATGGTAGGCCGCCACCAGGTCGTCGCGTTCCTCCGCGGGGATGTGATCGCGATAGGCCGCCCAGGCCTCGGGGAACAGGCGGTCCGCCCCCGACTGGTAGAACCACTGGATGTCGCGCGGCCGGCACAGGAAGATCCCGCGCAGTACCAGGCCCAGCACCCGGCCGGGCTGGGTCTGTGCATAGGCCAGCCCCAGGGTGGAGCCCCAGGACCCGCCGAACACCACCCAGCGCTCGATCCCCAGTTCCTCCCGCAGCCGTTCGATGTCGGCCACCGCGTGCCAGGTGGTGTTCGCCTCCAGGCTGGCGTGCGGGGTGGAACGCCCGCAGCCGCGCTGGTCGAACAGCACGATGCGATAGCGCGCCGGATCAAAGAACCGCCGGTGCCACGGTTCGCAGCCGGAGCCGGGGCCGCCGTGCAGGAACACCGCAGGGATGCCTTCCGGGTTGCCGCATTCCTCGTAGTACAGGCGGTGGCCGTCGCCGACCTCCAGGGTGCCGGTGGTATGGGGTTCGGTCGGGGGGTAGAACGCGTCCATGGCGAGCCTCGAATAACACCAGCCCCAAGTCTGGCCAAAAACGGCGCGGCTGTCAGTCGTCGTCGATCACCTTCCCGCGATAGACCCGGCGACCCTTCTTCTTCGCGGGTTCGGCGGCATCGGTCGTGCCCGGGTCGTCCGGTGTCTCCCCCGGCTCCGCGGCCGAACCTTCTTCCTGCGTGGTGTCGGCGTCCGCATCGGCCGCGGGGCGGGATGCCGCCGGGGCGCTCAGATGCCCCCGCAGGGTCATCGCCGCCGCCTGCACCATGCTCGAGCGGCTGCGGCCGGCATAGTCCAGCAGCACCTCCATGAAATCCGGGTCGGCGAACGAGAGGCGACCCACCGCCGGGAACTCGCTGCGCAGGGCGCGCTTGAGCTCGCCGGCGAGGGTCAGGGTCTTGCGGTCGTACATGTCGAAGTTCCGCGCGGTGTCCGTCCCGGTCCCCATGCAACCCCGGTGCCACGGGGATTCGCCCGTCTATCCCGTCAGCGGCGGCCGGTTGCCGGATCCCCGATCGCGCGGGTGAATCGAGCTGGTGCAGGAGCCCGCGCGCTCAAGGGCAACCGCACCGCCCCGGTGCATCCCCTCGCGGTCGGCGCCGGTGTCCATGTCGGGCCCACACGTGCATCCGGGGCCGCAGAGGCATGCTGACCACCCCGTGAAATGTATAACGGTATTCGTTACACTGACCATGATGCGATGACAGGGGATGTCCGTGATCAAGAGCTTCAAGGACCGCGAGACCATGACGATTGCGAACGGCAATGTGTCACGGAAGTTGCCCCGGGAGATGCAGCGCAATGCCCTGAAAAAGCTCCGGCAGCTGGATGCTGCGGCCCGGCTGCAGGATCTTCGCATCCCGCCCGGCAACCGGCTTGAAGCGCTGCAGGGCGACCGGGAGGGCTGGTACAGCATCCGCATCAATGATCAGTGGCGGCTGTGTTTCCGGTTCGAACACGGTGATGCCCATGACGTGGAAATCGTCGATTACCACTGAAGGAGGCGGGACCATGACCGACAAACTGCCCAATGTGCACCCGGGGGAGATCCTGTGGGAGGACTTCATGGTGCCCGCCGGCCTGACCAAACGGGCCCTGGCTGACGCGATCGGCGTTCCGGCCACGCGCATCGGTGACATCACTCTGGGGCGCCGCGGCATAACTGCGGAGACCGACCTGCGCCTGTCGCGCTACTTCGGCACCACCGAGGGCTACTGGCTGCGACTGCAGAATACGTATGACCTGGAGGAGGCGCGCCGCCACATGGCCGCGTAGGCAGCGCCGGCCGGACCGGGACCACCCCAATCGAAGGAATGCCCCCCCCCCCCGCCGGTGCATCCCCTCGCGGTCGGCGTCGGGGCTTGCGCGGGCCGCGCCCCGTCCCTATGTTGCGGGGATGGAAACACCGTCCGTACCCCGCTCCATCCGCCGTCTGGCCGGTCAGGCGATTCGCGAGTTCGACATGATCCGTGACGGCGACCGCGTGCTGGTCGGTCTGTCCGGTGGCAAGGACTCACTGACCCTGCTGTGGCTGCTGCACGAGCTGGCGCGTCGCGCGCCGGTGCATTTCGAGGTGGGTGCGGTGACCATCGACCCGGAGATCGACGGCTTCGACCCGGAGCGCCTGCAGGACTACCTCGGCGGCTACGGGATCCCGTATCACTTCGTCTCCGAGCCGATCGCCGAGCTGGCCGGCGAGCACATGGACAACGACTCGTTCTGTTCCTTCTGCTCGCGCATGAAGCGCGGCCTGATGTACCGCACCGCGCGCGAGCACGGCTACAACGTGCTGGCGCTGGGCCAGCACCTGGACGATCTCGCCGAGAGCTTCCTGATGAGCGCGTTCCATGGCGGTCAGCTGCGCACCATGAAGGCCCATTACCGCATCGACGCCGGCGACCTGCGCGTGATCCGGCCGCTGGTCTACGTGCGCGAACGCCAGACCCGCGACTTTGCCGAGGCCGCCGGACTGCCGGTGATCCTCGACAACTGCCCGGCCTGCTTCTCCATGCCCACCCGGCGCGAGCACATGAAGGCGCTGCTGGCGCGCGAGGAGGGCGAGTTCGGGGAACTGTTCCGCAACCTGCGCACCACCCTGCGCCCGCTGATGACCGAGGGCGGGATTCCGGGGCCGGACGAGGCCCCCGCCGCTTCAAACGGGCCGCGGTCCGCGGAACCGGTGCCCCGCGGGGAGCCGGCCGATGGCTGAGCGGCGGCAGCTGCGCGACCGCCTGATCGGCATGGTCCTGCGGGTGCTGGGGCGCCTGCCGCTGCGGGTCAATCACGCGCTGGGCGGGCTGCTCGGCACCCTGGTCTGGCTGCTGCCCACGCGTTCGGCGCGGCTCACGCGCATCAATCTGGCGCTGTGTTTCCCGGACATGGACCCGGCCTGGCACCGCCGCACTGCGCGGCGTTCGCTGCAGGCCATGGCGCGGTCGCTGACCGAATCGCCCTGGCTGTGGCGGGCCTCGCCCGAGCGCCTGGCGGCGCTGGCGGAGGCGCCGCCGCGCTATACACGATTGCAGCAGCGCGCCCCCGGGCGGGCGCTGTTCCTGGCCACGCCGCATCTGGGGTCCTGGGAATTCGCCGGCCTGCACGCGGCGATGCACGGGCCGATGGCCTCGCTGTACAGCCCGCTTCCGACCCCCGAGATCGACCGGTGGGTGCGCGAGGCCCGTTCCGCCACCGGGGCGAAGCTGGCGCCGGCCGACCGCTCCGGGCTGCGCATCCTGCAGAAGGCGCGCGATGCCGGCGAGATCATCGGCGTGCTGCCCGACCAGAGCCCGAAGGGGGCCTCGGGCGTGCACGCGCCGTTCTTTGGCCGCCAGGCCCTGACCATGACCCTGCTGCCGCGCCTGCTGCGCGGGCGCGACGACCACGTGGTCTTCCTGTTCGCCGAACGCCTGCCGCGCGGACGCGGGTTTCGCTACCACGAGATCGAGGCCGGGCCCGAGGTGCGGGACCCGGATCCCGCGCGTGCCGCCGCGGCGGTCAACCGCATCGTCGAGGACCTGGTGCGGCGCTGCCCGGAGCAGTACAACTGGGCCTACAAGCGTTTCCACCCACCGCCGCCGGGACAGCCGTCGGTGTACGCCCGCCGCTGAAGCGTGATGTCGTTCCCCGATTCCTTGGCCCGTCTGGCCGCCCGCACCCCGTTGCCCCGCTGGCTGGCGCCGGGCTGGGCGCGGCGCCTGGCGGCCTCGCTGTCGGTGCCGGGGCTGTTGCTGGGCACGCTGTTCTTCGCCGCGTCGCTGTCGCCCAGCCTGATCCCGCGCACCTGGGAGATGCAGGGCATCCTGTCCGGGATCTCCCTGTCGGCGGGTTATCTGCTCGGGGTCTTCCTGCACTGGCTGTGGGCCTACCTCGAGCTGCCGGAGGCCGGCGAGCGGGTGCACCGGATCATGGTCAGCGTCGCCGCCGTGCTGTGCGCGATCATCGCGGTCGCGTTCCTGATGCAGGCGGCCCAGTGGCAGAACTCGATCCGCGAGCTGATGGAGCTGGACCCGGTGGACAGCGCGCATCCGTTCCGTACCGGGATGATCGGCCTGGCGGTGTTTGCGGCAGCGCTGGCGGTGGGGCGGCTGTTCCTGCTCAGTTTCCGCTTCGTGGCCGTGCGTCTGCGCCGTTTCATTCCGCGGCGGCTGGCCAACGTGACCGGCGTCATCGTCGCGCTGTCGCTGTTCTGGGCGGTGATCGACGGGGTGCTGCTGGAATACGGCCTGCGCACGGCCGACCGGACCTTTCAGCAGTTCGACGTGCGCATGGAAGCGGACGTGGAGCACCCGGGCGACCCGCTGCTGTCGGGCAGCGAGGCATCGCTGATCGGCTGGGAGGACCTCGGCCAGCACGGCCGGCGCTACGTGGGCTTCACCCCCACCCGCGGCGAGATGAGCGAATTTTTCGGCGAGCTGACCCCGGCACCGCTGCGGGTCTATGTCGGATTGAACGCGGCGGAGACCATCGAGGAGCGTGCTCGCCTGGCGCTGGACGAACTCCGGCGCACCGATGCCTTCGACCGCTCGGTGCTGGTGCTGGCCACGCCCACCGGGCGCGGCTGGGTGGATCGCGACGCGATGCAGGCGGTGGAATATCTGCACCGCGGCGACGTGGCCTCCGTGGCGGTACAGTACTCTTACCTGCCCAGCTGGCTGTCGCTGATGTCGGAGTCATCCTACGGGCTGGAGACCGCGCAGGCGGTGTTCGCCGAGATCTACGGCTACTGGCGCGAGCTGCCTGCCGAGGAGCGCCCCGAGCTGTATCTCCATGGTCTCAGCCTGGGGGCGCTGAATTCCGAGCGCGCGGCGGATCTGTACGACATCGTCGGCGATCCGTTCTCCGGTGCGCTGTGGAGCGGGCCGCCGTTCCGGTCCGAGGCCTGGCGCGAGATCACCGCGCAGCGCGAACCGGATTCGCCCGCGTGGCTGCCGCGTTTTCGCGACAGCTCCATCGTGCGTTTCACCAACCAGGATCCGCACCTGGAGATCCCCGGTGCCGAATGGGGGGCCATGCGCATCGTGTACCTGCAGTACGCCAGCGACCCCGTCACCTTCTTCGAGCCCGAGGCCTTCTACCGCCAGCCGGAATGGATGGAAGAACCGCGCGGCCCGGACGTGACCGACAAGCTGCAATGGTACCCGGTGGTGACCATGCTGCAGCTGGCGATCGACGTGGCCGCCGCGGATGATGCCCCTGTGGGCTACGGCCATGTGTATGCCCCGGAACACTATGTCTACGCCTGGCGCCACGTGACGGATCCCGAAGGCTGGTCGGAAGACGAGCTGCAGCGGCTGAAGGACCACCTGGGTGGTGGTTGAGCCGGAGGCTGAGCCCGCGGTGCGGCGTCAGCCGACCTGGCCGTAGCGGGTCGCATCCCCCAGCCAGCGCTCGATCAGCGCGCCGCCGCGCGGCGGATCCTGCAGCAGCCCCTCGGCGATGCGGGTCGCGCGCGGCAGCAGGTCCTGGTCACGCGACCAGTCGGCCACGCGGAAGCTGCGGTCGCCGGTCTGGCGGGTGCCCAGCAGTTCGCCCGGCCCGCGCAGGCGCAGGTCCACCTCGGCGATCTCGAACCCGTCGTCGGTGCGCCGCATCGCCTCCAGACGCTCGCGCGCGGTGTCGCCCAGCGGCGGGCGATACAGCAGCACGCAGGCGCTGGCGGCATTGCCGCGCCCCACGCGCCCGCGCAGCTGGTGCAGCTGCGACAGGCCCATGCGCTCGGCATTCTCGATGATCATCAGGCTGGCGTTGGGCACGTCCACGCCGACCTCGATCACCGTGGTCGCCACCAGCAGATCGACTTCACCGCGACGGAACCCCTCCATCACCTGATCGCGCTCGCCGCCCTTCATGCGGCCGTGTGCCAGCCCGATGCGCAGCCCCGGCAGGGCCTCGGCCAGGCGCTCGCGGGTGGCCTCGGCGGATTCGGCCTCCAGCTGCTCCGAGTCTTCCACCAGCGGACACACCCAGTAGGCCTGGGTGCCGTCGCCGCAGGCCACGCGGATGCGTTCGATCACCTCGTCGCGGCGTTCGTGGCTGATCAGCGCCGTGCGCACCGGCGTGCGCCCCGGCGGGCGTTCATCGATGATCGAGGTCTCCAGCCCGGCATACAGGGTCATCGCCAGGGTGCGAGGGATGGGCGTGGCAGTCATGATCAGCTGGTGCGGGGTGCCCCCGTTGCCCTTCTCGCGCAGCGCCATGCGCTGATGCACGCCGAAGCGGTGCTGCTCGTCCACCACCGCCAGGCCCAGGCGGTGGAAACGCACGTCTTTCTGGAACAGGGCGTGGGTGCCCACCGCGACCGGGCGGTCGCCGCTGGCCAGTTCGTTCAGCAGCTGGCCGCGCTCCCCGCGTGCCTGGCGCCCGCCCAGCCAGGCGATGGGGATGCCCATGGGCTCCAGCCAGGCCGCCAGGTTGCGCGCGTGCTGGCGCGCCAGCAGCTCGGTAGGAGCCATGAACGCGACCTGGTAGCCCGCCTCCACCGCGGCCAGCGCCGCGGCCACCGCCACCAGGGTCTTGCCCGAACCGACGTCGCCCTGCAGCAGGCGGTTCATCGGGCGTTCGCGGGCGAGATCCGCGCGGATCTCGCCGATCACGCGCTGCTGGGCGCCGGTCAGCGGGAACGGCAGTCCGGCATGCAGGTGTTCCCACAGGTCGCCGGGCGGGTCCAGCGCCGGGGCGTGTTCGTCGGGTTCGGCACGGGCATGCTGCAGGCGCGCTAGCTGGTGCGCGACCAGCTCTTCCAGCGCGAGGCGGGTCTGCGCGGCGGAGCGCCCGTCGATGCCGGGTTCGAGCGCCGGGGCCTGCGCGTTGGGTGGCGGCTGGTGGAGGTCCTGCACGGCCTGCTGCAGCGGCGGCAGGCCGTCACGCTCCAGTTCCGGCAACAGATCGGGCAGCTGCCGGATACCGGGCAGGGCCTGGCGCACCAGCTTGCGCAGCAGCGGCTGCGACACGCCGTCGGTGACCGGATAGACCGGGGTCAGGCGCTGTTCCAGCGCCGGCGGGGCGTCCGGATCGACGATCTCGGTCTCCGGGTGCACGCATTCCAGCGCCCCGGGCACGCCGCGCGGTTCACCGAAGGCGCGGACCCGGGTGCCGGTCGCCAGGCGTTTCTGCTGCGCGTTGCCGAAATGAAAGAAGCGCAGGGTAATGACGCCCTGACCGTCCCCCAGGGTCACCACCAGCATGCGCCGACGACGGGTCACCACCTCGCTGCGCTCGACCACGCCTTCGAACAGGGCGGCGCGGCCCGGACGCAGGCGGTCCAGCGGGGTGATGCGGGTGCGGTCCTCGAAGCGCAGCGGCAGGTGGAACAGCAGGTCGCCACAGACATGCAGGCCCAGCCGCGCCAGGCGCTCGGCCTGGCGCGGGCCCACCCCGTTGAGGGCGGTCAGCGGGGCCTGCAGGTCCATCTGCAGCGCTCCGGGGTGCGGGGCCTCAGCCCCGCGGGCACCAGGCGATGGCGTCCATCTCGACCTGCGCGCCCTTGGGCAGGGAGGCCACACCGATGGCGGCACGCGCCGGGTAGGGCTCGCTGAAGTACTCGGTCATCAGCTCGTTGACCAGCGGGAAGTGGGTCAGGTCGGTGAGGTAGATGTTGAGCTTGGCGATGTCGCCCAGCCCGGCGCCGGCGGCGTCCAGCACCGCGGCGAGGTTGTCGAACACCCGGCGGATCTGGGCCTCGATGCTTCCGTCCACCAGTTCCATGGTGGCCGGGTCCAGCGGGATCTGGCCCGACAGGTACAGGGTGTCGCCGGTACGCACCGCCTGCGAGTAGGGGCCGATGGCGGCCGGGGCGGTTTCGGTCTGGATCACTTCGCGGGACATGAGGTCTCCTGATTGCTGTGCGCCATAACTGTGCGCCCGGCACCTTACCGCATCAGCCGCGCGGGCGGGAGATCTTCAGGACGTCGGGCAGGCGCCGCAGCATGCGCATGATCTGCGCCAGGTGCCGGCGGTCGCGCACCGTGAGCAGGAAGGTCATCGCGGTGGAATGCCCGTCCTGCTCGTTGAACGAGATGTGCTCGATGTTCGAGCCCTGATCGGCGATGTTCGCGGCCATCTCCGCCAGCGCCCCGCGACGGTTCGCGGTGCGGGTGCGGATCGCGGCGGTGAACTGCAGGCCCGGTTCGTGCGACCACTGGAGGTCGATGGTGCGGTCGGGGCGCTCGCGGCCTTCGTGCAGGTTGCGGCAGTTCTCGCGATGGATCACCAGCCCGCGTCCGGCACTCAGCTGGCCCACGATCGGGTCGCCCGGGATGGGATAGCAGCAGCGCCCGTAATTCAGGACCATGCCCTCGGTCCCGCGGATGGCCAGGGTCGGAGTCTCGTCGCCGCTGGTCTCGCCCTCGACTTCCGCGGTTTCCGCGGTCTCCAGGCCCGTCAGCTGGCGGGCCACCAGGCCGGCCATGCGGTTGCCGAGGCCGATCTCGGCCAGCAGGGCATCCAGGTCCCGCAGCTGCATGGCGTCCAGCAGCTGGTCCAGCTGCGCCGGGGAAACCCGCGCCAGGCTGGAGTCCAGCGCGGACAGGGCCTTTTCCAGCAGTCGCCGCCCAAGGGCGCGGGCCTCGTCGGTCTGCATCGACTTCAGGCAGTGGCGGATGCCGCTGCGGGCCTTGCCGGTGACCACGAAGGACAGCCAGGCGGGGTTGGGCCGGGCGCCCTCCGCCGTGACGATCTCCACCGTCTGGCCGCTTTGCAGGCGACTGGACAGCGGCGCCAGCTGACGGTCGATCTTGGCCGCCACGCAGCGGTTGCCCACGTCCGAATGCACCGCGTAGGCGAAATCGATGGGCGTGGCATTGCGCGGCAGCACCAGGATGTCGCCCCCCGGGGTGAAGGTGTAGACCTCGTCGGGGAACAGGTCGACCTTGACGTTCTCCAGGAACTCGATGGAGTTGCCCACGCTGTTCTGGATCTCGAGGACGTCCTTGAGCCATTCGCGCGCGCGGCTCTGCGCGGTCTGCGCCAGTTCGCCGCCGGCCTTGTACTGCCAGTGCGCGGCGATGCCGCTCTCCGCCACGCGGTCCATCTCGGTGGTGCGGATCTGGATCTCGATGGGGATGCCCTGCGGACCGAACAGCACGGTGTGCAGCGACTGATAGCCGTTGGATTTGGGGATCGCGATGTAGTCCTTGAAGCGCCCCGGCACCGGCTTGTACAGGTTGTGCACGACCCCCAGCGAGCGATAGCAGGTGTCCATGCTGTCGACCACGATGCGGATCGCGAAGACGTCGAAGACGTCCTCGAAGGTGTTGCGCTTGGACAGCATCTTGCGGTAGATGCTGTAGAGCGATTTCTCGCGCCCGGTGATGCGGCCCTCGATGCCCGCGGCCTCCATGCGCGAGCAGATCGCCTGCTCGATGTTGCGCATGGGCTCGCGGCGGTTGCCGCGGGCTTCGCGCATGGCCTTCTCCAGCACCGCCGCGCGCCACGGATGCTTGGCGGTGAACCCGAGGTGCTCCAGCTCGCGGCGCATCGCGTTCATCCCCAGGCGCTGGGCGATGGGGGCGTAGATCTCCAGGGTCTCGTTGGCGATGCGGCGTTTCTTGTCCGGGCGCATCACGCCCAGGGTCCGCATGTTGTGCAGGCGGTCGGCCAGCTTGACCAGGATCACCCGGATGTCGCGGGTGATCGCCAGCATCATCTTGCGGAAGTTCTCCGCCTGCGCCTCGGCCTTCGACTGGAACTGCAGGTGGGTCAGCTTGGAGACCCCGTCGACCAGCTCCGCGACCTCCTCGCCGAACTCGGCGTGGATGCGGTCCTTGCTGGTGGGGGTGTCCTCCATCACGTCGTGGAGGATGGCCGCGCAGATCGCGCGGTGGTCCATGCGCATCTCGGCCATGGTGCGGGCCACGGCCAGGGGATGGTAGATGTACGGCTCGCCGGTCTTGCGCGTCTGGCCGTCGTGGGCCTCGGCGCCGAACAGGTAAGCGCGATAGACCTCCTCGACCTGCTCCGGCTCCAGATACGCCTCGAGCTCAGCGCACAGGTCGCTGATCAGGAAACGTGCGGAGCCCGAGGGAGCCGAGGAGACGGCCCCGGGCGCGGACAGCCCAGCGGCCATGGGCTCCACCTACCGTTCGTCGGCTTCGAGCTGTTCCAGGTGCCGGATCGTGGAGAAATCCAGCATCTGGTTCTGCGGCCGCTCGTCGTGTTCGTCGAACACCTCGGCCCCGACCTCGCCGGCGGCGATCTCGCGCAGGGCGATGACCGTCGGCTTGTCGTTGTTCTCGGGGACCCGGGGTTCCTTGCCGTGGGCGATGTGCCGGGCGCGACGGGCGGCCATCATCACCAGCTCGAACCGGTTGTCGACTTTTTCGAGGCAGTCCTCGACAGTTATGCGGGCCATGGGCTAGCTCCGGATGTTGCGTGCAAAAAGGTTGAACGGTTCAGGCCGGCGCACGGGCACTGGCCAGCAGGTTGTGCAGGGTCTCCGCCGAGCGGATCTCCTGCTCCACCGTACGCAGCCGGTTGGAGCGGAAGATGCTGGCGAGATCCCGCAGGGCCTGATCGAACTCCGCGTTGACCACGGTGTAGTCGTATTCGCGGTAATGCGTGCAGTCCGACTCGGCATCACGCAGGCGGCGTTCGATCACCTCCTCACTATCCTGACCACGGCCGCGCAGCCGACGTTCCAGTTCGGTGCGCGAAGGCGGCAGGATGAAGATCGAGCGGCAGTCCGGCACCGCGGCGCGGACCTGCCGGGCACCCTGCCAGTCGATCTCCAGAATCACGTCGAAACCGGCGTCCAGGCGTTCGTTCACGCTGGCCAGCGCGGTCCCGTAGAAGTTGTCGAATACCTTGGCGTGCTCCAGCAGCTTGCCGTCCTCGATCATGCCGAGGAAGGTCTCCGCCGAGACGAAGTGGTAGTCGATGCCGTCGACCTCGCCCGGGCGCGGCTGACGCGTGGTATGCGAGACCGAGACCTCGACGTCCTCGACGCTGTCCAGCAGTGCGCCGACCAGGCTGGTCTTGCCGGCACCGGAGGGTGCGGAAACGATGTACAGCGTGCCACGTGCGGGCCGGGAAGAAACGGTCATGCTGGCGTCCGCCGAAGGAGGACCGGGCGGTGCCGGATGCACCGCCCGACCGGAGAAATCGGGAAATGGTCGGAGTGAAAGGATTCGAACCTTCGACCCCTGCCTCCCGAAGGCAGTGCTCTACCAAGCTGAGCTACACTCCGACGCTGAGCTGAGTATTGTGCCGTGTTGATCCGGAGTTGTCCATGCCCCGGGTGAACGCGGTGTCAGTGATCGCGGCCCACGGCGAAGCGGGCGATGTCCGCCAGGGCGCGGCGGTGGGGGGTGTCCGGCAGCCCGGCGATGGCGTCGATGGCCGCGTCGGTTTCGGCCTCCGCCCGCGCCCGGGCGTACTCCAGCGCGCCGGTGGAGTGCATGGCCACGATCACCGCGTCGGTTTCCTCGCGCCCGCCCTGTTCGATCGCCCGGCGCACCACGGCCTTTTCGGCGTCGTTGCCCTCGCGCAGCACGTGGATCAGCGGCAGGGTCGGCTTGCCCTCGGCGAGATCGTCGCCCAGCTGCTTGCCGGTCACCTCGGGGTCGGCCGAATAGTCGAGCACGTCGTCGATCAGCTGGAACGCGGTGCCCAGGTGCATGCCGTAGCGTGCCAGTGCGGCCTCGTCGGCGGCGTCGCGTTGCGCCAGGATGCCGCCGATCTGGCAGGCCGCCTCGAACAGCTTGGCGGTCTTCGACTGGATCACGTCCATGTAGCGCGCCTCGTCGACATCCGCGTCGTGGCAGTTCATCAGCTGCATCACTTCGCCTTCCGCGATGACGTTGGTCGCGCGCGACAGGATCTCCATCACCCGCATCGAGTCGATCTCGACCATCATCTCGAAGGCGCGGGTGTAGAGAAAGTCGCCCACCAGCACGGCGGCCTCGTTGCCGAAGATGTGGTTCGCGGTCTCGTTGCCGCGGCGCATCTCCGAGGCATCCACCACGTCGTCGTGCAGCAGGGTCGCGGTGTGGATGAACTCCACCAGCGCCGCCAGGGTGACGTGCTTGTCGCCCTCGTAACCGCAGGCCCGGGCCGACAGGGTCGCCAGCAACGGCCGCAGTCGCTTGCCGCCACTGTGGATGATGTAGTGTCCGAGCTGGTTGATCAGCACCACGGGGGAGCTGAGCCGGTCGCGGATGCAGGCGTCGACTGCCTGCATGTCGTCGGCAGCGAGCTCTCGGATGGCGTCTATGGACATGCGGTTCGGCAGGCCGGTGAGGGTGGGGTCGGTTTCGGCAGGCCCGCACGCGCGCGCCGCCTCCAGCAAATGAAGAGCCCGGCATGCTAGAAAGGGGGTGGCGGGGTGTCAAGCAATACGGGTGGCGGAAACGTTGACCCCCGGCGGGGGTGCTGCTAGCATTGCCGCCCTTTCGCGAGACCAGTCATCAGCACCTGGTCCATACAGGTCATCGCAACGGAGTCCCAGGGAAATGTACGCGATCATCGCAACAGGTGGTAAACAGTACCGCGTCGCCGAAGGTGACGTGATCCGCATCGAAAAGCTCGACGCCGAAGTCGGTTCCGAGGTCGATTTCGACCAGGTGCTGATGGTGGGTGCGGGTGACGATGTCCGCGTCGGGGCCCCGGTGGTCGATGGCGGCAAGGTCACCGCCAAAGTCGAGGACCACGGCCGCGGCGACAAGGTCCGCATCATCAAATTCCGGCGCCGCAAGCACAGCATGAAGCAGGCGGGCCACCGGCAGCACTACACCACCGTGCGCATCACCGGCATCGCCGGCTGAGCTGCGGCACGACAGTACTCGGGAGAACGAGAACATGGCACACAAGAAGGCAGGCGGCAGTTCCAAGAACGGGCGCGATTCCGAGAGTAAACGCCTTGGCGTCAAGCGGTTTGGCGGCCAGATCGTGAGCGCCGGCAACATCCTCGTGCGTCAGCGCGGTACGCAGTATCATCCCGGCGAGAACGTGGGTTGCGGCAAGGACCACACGCTGTTCGCCAAGGTGGATGGCGAGGTCGTGTTCAAGAAGGGCGGTCGTTTCAACCGCCGTTTCGTGACGGTCCAGCCGCAGCAGTAATCCGGCCGTCCGCAGTCCGGATCGCCGTAAAGCCCCGTTCTGCGGGGCTTTTTTTGTTTCTATCCCCTCCGGAGGCGAAGGATGCAGTTCATCGACGAGGCGAACATCGTGGTCAGGGCCGGCGATGGCGGTAATGGCTGCGTGAGCTTCCGCCGCGAGAAGTACATCCCCTTCGGCGGGCCGGATGGCGGCGACGGCGGGGACGGGGGTTCGGTGTGGCTGGTCGGGACCGAGCGCCTGAACACCCTGGCCGACTTCCGCTACCAGAAGCGTTTCGACGCCCCGCGCGGGAAAAACGGCATGGGCCAGAATCGCACCGGCGCGTCCGGCGAAGACCTCGAGATCGCGGTGCCGGTGGGCACCGTGGTGCGCGATGCGGAGACCGACGAGCTGCTGGGCGACATCACCGCGGACGGCCAGCGTCTGCTGGTCGCCCAGGGCGGCTATCACGGCCTCGGCAACACCCGCTACAAGAGCTCCACCAACCAGGCCCCGCGCCAGAGCAAGCCGGGCACGCCGGGCGAGCAGCGGCGCCTGCAGCTGGAGCTGCGGGTGCTGGCCGACGTGGGGCTGCTGGGGCTGCCGAATGCCGGCAAGTCGACCCTGCTGTCGCGCGCGTCGGCCGCGCGTCCGCGGGTGGCCGACTACCCGTTCACCACGCTTTATCCGCAACTGGGCGTGGTCAGCGTGGGGCCCGAGCAGAGCTTCGTGATGGCCGATATACCGGGACTGATCGAGGGCGCGGCCGAGGGTGCCGGGCTGGGCACCCGCTTCCTCAAGCACCTGGGGCGCACCGAGCTGCTGCTGCACCTGGTGGACGTGGCCCCGCCGGATCCCGAGGCGGACCCGGTTGCCGACATGCAGACCGCGCTCACCGAGCTGCAGCGGCACAGCGAGGAACTGGCGGCGCGTCCGCGCTGGCTGGTGCTCAACAAGTGCGAGCTGCTGGACGCGGAGGCGCTGGACGCGCTGGGCGAGCGCATGCAGGCGGCGCCCGGCGGGGACGTACCGCAGTACCGCATCTCCGCCGCCACCGGCGACGGCGTGGACGGTCTGCTGCAGGCCGTGATGCGCGAAGTCGAGCGCCGGCGCCTCGACCCGGCGGAGGGCGAGCCGGAGGGCGAAGCATGAGCCGCGCCCTGCCGCAGGCGCGGCGCGTGGTGGTGAAGATCGGCAGCGCGCTGATCACCGCCGATGGCACCGGCCTCGACCGCCCGGCCCTGCAGGCCTGGGCCCGGCAGATGGCCGAACTCCGGGAGCAGGGGCTGGAGGTGATCCTGGTGTCCAGCGGGGCGGTGGCCGAAGGCATGTATCGCCTGGGCATGAGCGAGCGGCCGCACCAGCTGCATCAGCTGCAGGCCTCGGCCGCGGTCGGTCAGATGGGGCTGGTGCAGGCCTACGAGCAGGAATTCGCGGCGCACGGGCTGCACGCCGCCCAGGTCCTGCTGACGCATGACGACCTGGCCGACCGCGAGCGCTACCTGAATGCGCGTTCGACCATGCAGGCCCTGCTGACCCTCGGCACCATCCCGGTAGTCAACGAGAACGACACCGTGGCCTACGAGGAGATCCGGCTGGGCGACAACGACACCCTGGCGGCGCTGGTCGCCAACCTGGTGGTGGCCGATCTGTTGCTGATCCTGACCGATCAGGAGGGCCTGTTCGACGCCGATCCGCGGCGTGACCCGCAGGCCCGGCGGATTGCCGAAGGCCGCGCCTCGGATGTGACGCTGCAGCAGTTCGTGGCCCCGGAGTTCGGGCGGCTGGGACGCGGCGGCATGGCCACCAAGCTGTACGCCGCGGAGCGTGCCGCGCGTTCCGGTACCCATACCGTGATCGCCTCGGGGCGTGAGGAGCGCGTGATGGCGCGGGTCCTGGCCGGCGAAGACGTGGGGACCTGGCTGCAGCCGGACCGCGAGCCGCTGGCCGCGCGCAAGCGCTGGATCGCCGACCAGCTGCATTCGCGCGGTGTGCTGCATCTGGACGAGGGTGCCGCGCGGGTGCTGCGCGAATCCGGCCGCAGCCTGCTGGCGGTGGGCGTGGCGCGGGTGGAGGGGGAATTCCGCCGCGGCGAGGTGGTGACCTGCGTGGCCCCGGATGGCTCCGGGGTTGCGCGTGGACTGGTCAACTACTCGGCGGCCGAGGTGGAGCGCATCCGCGGTCTGCGCGCCGATCAGATCGAGGCGGAGCTGGGCTATCAGTTCGAGCCGGAGCTGGTGCACCGCGACAACATGGTCCTGCTGTAGCGACACGCGTACGACATGTGCACGCAAACGGGCCCGCCCCTTCGCAGAGGGGCGGGCCCGTTCGGTCTTCAGGCTGCCGGCCGGGCCCGCAGGCCCGAGGGTCTTACGCCTGCAGGGCGCGGATCCGCTGGTTCAGGCGGCTCTTGTGGCGGGCCGCCTTGTTCTTGTGGATCAGACCCTTGTTCGCGGTCTTGTCGATGATCGGGACCGCCTGGCGATACGCCTCGCGGGCAGCCTCGACGTCTCCCTGACGCAGCGGCTTGAGGACCGCCTTCATGTACGTACGGAAACGCGACCGCAGCGCCATGTTGTGGGCGCGGTTCTTCATGGACTGACGGGCCCGTTTACGGGCAGAAGCAATATTCGCCAAAACTCTATCCCTCGCGTGATTCGCCGGGTTCTCTGAAAGGCGACAAAGCATACTCGGGACCCCGGTCAGGGTCAAGCTCGTCTTCGCCTGCAAGCAGGCTCCTGATATGGATCGCATCGCAACTATCTGTGCCAAAGGGTGTTTTTTGGCGCAGATCTTGGCCGATCCCGAAGACTTCATGGATTGCGATGCGATCCATGGGGTCTACGGGCGCGGTCGTGCAATGCTGTGGGAGCCTGCTTGCAGGCGAGCCGGGCCCGGGCGCCCCGGAATGGAATCCCGGAGCCTGTGCGTCTACATTGCAGGCATCACAACACAAGAAAGGAGCATGGAGATGAAATACCCCGCCGCCCGCAACAACGCCCTGGTCCCCGGCTTCGTGCTGGTGCTGCTGGCCCTGTTTGCCGCCAGCCTGGTCC
>NZ_AUAG01000021.1:0-72051 GCF_000428605.1 Thioalkalivibrio sp. ALE19 | reverse complement strand
CCGTCATTGCGAGGAGCCGAAGGCGACGCGGCAATCGGCCGAAGCTGGCTGCACGCCGGGACAGGTGGCTTCGGATGGAGATCGCCACGTCACTGCGCGACTCGCGATGACGGGGAAAAGGAGGGCCATGCGAATCGCGATGACGGGGACGCGAATGGCGTCGCGCGAACACGAACGGGGGCGGGTGCGTAAACGGGTTCGCGAACCGGTGCGGGTGCGGGTACGAATCAAACGATCGCGCCGGGTCCGGTCACCGCGGGATCCGCGAACCACCACTGTTATCATGTTTCACCGTCGCACCACGGAGACCGCCATGAGCCGCACAGAACCCGCCCATCGAGACATCCCGGTCAACCTTGTCACCGGCTTCCTCGGGGTCGGCAAGACCACCACCATCCGCGCCCTGCTGGCCCAGCGTCCGCAGAACGAACGCTGGGCGGTACTGGTCAACGAATTCGGCGAGATCGGCGTGGACGGCGGCCTGCTGGCCGACACCGGCGTGCGCACCGAGGAGATCCCCGGCGGCTGCCTGTGCTGCGTCTCCGCGCAGATGTTCACCGTGGGCCTCAACCGTCTGATCCGCCAGCAGCAGCCCGACCGCATCCTGATCGAGCCCACCGGCCTCGGGCATCCGGCCGAGATCATCCGCACCCTGACCGCCCCGCCCTACGACACCGCGCTGGATCTGCGCGCGACCGTCACGGTGATGGACGCACGCCACCTCGCCTCGCCGCGCCACCGCGAGCACCCCAACTGGAACGACCAGATCGCGGTGGCCGACGTGCTGATCGCGAACAAGGCCGACGCCTGGAGCGAGGCCGACCGCGAGGCCCTGCATGCGTTCGTGGCCGGCCTGCCAGCTCCGCGCCCGCGGGTGATCGAGACCCGCGAGGGGCACATCGATGCGGCGCTGCTGGACGCCCCGCGCCTGGAGCACGGCGGCGCCCTGTTCCCGGAGGCGCGGGCATTCCTGGCTGCAACCGCGGATACCGGCCACGATCATGATCATGACCACGACCATGAGCACCACCACGAACATGAACACGGCGCCGATTCCGACCCTGGCGACTGGGTCGTGATCGACAACCGCGGCGACGGATTCGTCGGCCGGTCGTGGCGCTTCCCGGCGTCCATCGTGTTCGATCACGCGGCGCTGGAGGCCCTGATCCGGGAACAGGACGCGGACCGCCTCAAGGGCGTGCTGCAGACCGAACGCGGCTGGCAGCAGATCAACCGGGTGGAGCGCGATGGCGGACTGGAAGCCCTGGCGACGCCCCCGGACACCACCCCGCCCCGCCTGGAGCTGATCCGTGCCGAAAGCGGCGACCGCGGCGGCCGCAAGGAGCTCGAAGCGCTCAACGCCGTGGACCGCGCCCTGCGGCGCGCCGCCCGACTGCCCGCGGACGACGACTGAGCCGCCAACCCGCGTTCAGGCCCCGGGGTCTACTGCGGACCGGGGGGCACCTCGCGGTCGCTGAACTCCGCGCGGTAGAACCACTCGTTCCCCGGCAGGCTGTTGGGGTTGGGGAACACGATGAAGCCGTCCTCCGGCGCGCGCACCTCGGTGCCATCGGCGCGCACGCCGATCAGATCACCGCGGGTCAGCGGATCGAAACTCTTCCACTCGCGGGCGAAGGCATCATCCGGGTGGTCGCGGTCGATCACCTCCACCAGGCGCAGCACCTCGGGGTCGGCCTGCCCGGGCGTGGCGCGCTGCGGCAGCATCGCCAGCTGAGCCAGCGCGTTGATGATGGCTTTGTAGGCCACCTCCGGCGCCTGCGGGTCGTCATGCTGGCCGCATTCCAGGGTCACCCCGTAGCCGCCCTGGCTGCGCATGTACTCGGTGGTGCCGATGCCATAGCTCGGATCGGTGGACAGGATCTGCGCCCGGTGGCTGGCGTTGGGGTTCTTCATGCGCTTCTCCACCCCGCGTGCATAGGTGTCCAGCCAGCCCTCCACCATGCGCCGAGGTCCCAGGCAGGCCGCCAGCGCCTGCTCCTCGGCCGCCTGCGAGAACGGCTCCAGCTCGCCGTCGTTGTCACGCGGGCCGAGCATGATGAACGGCTGCCCGCCGGTGTGGAACGAGTGCAGGTCCAGCAGCACGTCATGCGCCGCCAGCAGCGGGCATAGCCGGTTGGCAATACGGTCCTCGAAGTCCTGCGGATCCTCGGTCACCCGCAGGTTACGGTTGACATTGCGCTCGCCCATCCGCTGGTTGCGCTGCACCGCCAGGGGATTGGTGCGTGGCACCAGGGTGAGCGTGCCGCGCAGCAGCTCGCGTTCGCCGGCGTCCAGCTCCGCCTGCAGCCGCTCGGTCGCCTCGGTGCCGCACAGCTCGTTGCCATGCACCGCACCCAGCACGATCAGGCGCGGCCCGGACTCCAGGCCGTGGAAGGTGACGGATTTCAGCGCTGTGGGCTGACCGGACATGCGCACACTCCTGCTTGCGTGGAAAAGGCGCAGTCTAGCCTTCGTCCCCGCGTTCCTCCAGCCAAAGGATCAGGCCCGCGTGGTGCAGCGGATTGCTTTCGATGCCCTGCCCCGGCTCCAGCGCATAGTCCGCCAGCGCCGACTCCAGATCCGCATCCCCGGCGGCGTGTTCGGCCGTCAGCTGCAGCACGGCGGTGGTGCCCGACGGGCGGTGCACGGCCGGATGGAAACGCTCGGCGATCATGCCCGGCAGCGGCGGGTCCTCGGTGGTGCGGAAACCGTCCTCGCCGGAGAAACGCGTCCAGGCGGTACGCAGCAGGGCGCGCACCCGCTCGCCGTCTCCGCTGTCGGTGGCGGCGTCCCAGTCGTGCAGGCCACGTGCCACGTACGCGTAATCCGGGAGCGTGGCCGGACCCGCCTCGTCGGCGGGCAGGCCCAGCAGCGCCGGCAGGTCCTCCGGCTCGTCGGCGCGTGCCGCCAGCCAGTCGCGCACGTCCCGGCCCATGGCCGCGTACTCCTCGCCCAGATCCTGACGCACCGCCTCGGCCAGCGCCGACAGCAGCAGACCGTGGGCGCCGGTCAGCACCTTCTCGTCACGCGGCAGGCCGCGTTCCTGACGCGCCTCGATCAACGCCTCGCGCCCCCGGTCGACGTACTCGCGCACCCGGTCCTCGTCGAGGCCGAAGCGCTCGCCCAGGGCTGCGGTGTCCATCCGGTCGGCCGGCAGATGCCCCGCGCTGAACGCAGGTGCGCCGTCCATGCCGAAGCGCGCCCGCACCAGCTCCGGCTCGGGGTGGCCTTCCAGCGCGGCCTCCAGCGCCGAGCCCGGCCACAGATAGGCACCGCCCTCGCGGCCCTGGTCGTCCAGCGCCGACAGGCTGGAGGCATAGCCCCGGAAATCGCTCTCCGGTGCGCCTGCCGCGCCGGGGTCGGAATCGCGCAGGGCCATCTCGCGGCCGACGAAATCGAGGGTCTCCAGGCCGATCCGCGTCCAGTCCTCGCGCCCGAAGAGCTCGCCGGCACGCAGGTAGACACGCGCCAGCTGCGCCTGGTCCTCGAGCATGATTTCGAAGTGAGGCGTCCCCCAGTCCGGGGTTTCCGAATAACGGAAGAAGCCGCCGCCGAGCACGTCGCGCAGCCCGGATCCGGCCATCTCTTCCAGAGTGATGCTCAGGAATTCCCCGACCCAGTCCGGAGCGCGGGTGTCTTCCTGTGCGGTCAGCAGTGCATCCAGATAAGGGGAATGCGGGAACTTGGTCTCCTGCCCGAAGCCCCCGCCCAGATCATCCGCTTCGCGTTCCATGCGGCTCCAGAGGACGTCCGGCAGACGTGCCGCACGCTCCGCCGACAGGGGCTGCTCCCCGTCGCGCAGACGCTGTTCCAGCTCGCGCGAGCCGGCGGCGGCCAGTTCGGCCAGGCGCTCCTCATCCGCCGTCAGCCGCTCCACCACGCCGTCGAGGAAGTTGGCAAAGCCATCCCGCGGGGCATAGACCACCCCGGTCAGCGCATGGCCCTCGGGCATCACCACCACGTTCAGCGGCCAGCCGGCGCTGCCCCCGGTCGCGCGCTGGAACTCCAGCAGGTAGGTGTCCAGCGCGGTATGCACCTCGCGGTCCAGCTTGACCGGGATGAAATGCTCATTGAGCCGCTCGGCGATGCCCTCGTCGAGAAAGCTTTCCCCGTGCATCACGTGACAGTAATGGCAGGAGAAATAACCGCTGGAGATCAGCAGCGGCCGACCGCTCTCGCGCGCCTCGTCCAGCAGGTCCCGGTCCCAGGCCCGCCACTGCACCGGGTCCTCCGCGTGCAGACGCAGATACGGGGAGATGCTGTCGGCCATCTCCGGATTCGCCGGCTCGGCCGCCAGCGGATGGGCTCCGGCCAGGACCAGCGCCAGACCCGCCGCCAGAACCGCAAGCGTGCGGCGCATTTCCGATACGGGATTCATGAAACTCATGGCCTACCTCAATCCGGACGTGTAATGTCTGTAAGACCGCTCAAGTTGATCAAGCATTCCCTCGCGGAATTCCCGAGCCGGCATCCATCTTTTTCGTACATGGTCTGTACAGATCCTGTATAGTTCGGAGCATGGCCATCGCAACCGACAACGACTCGAACGAGCAGGCGGGGCTGTACCCGATCCGGCACGTCTGTGCGGAGACCGGCATCAATGATGTCACCCTCCGCGCGTGGGAACGTCGGTACGGGCTCATCCGCCCGATGCGCACCCCCAAGGGGCACCGCCTCTACAGCGAGGAGGACATCCGGCGGGTCCGTCGGATCATGGAATTGCTGGACCAGGGCATCCCGGTCTCGCAGGTCCATCGCGTGCTGCAGCGCGACGAAGACGCCGCGGCACAGGAATCGGGCGCCCCCGAGGCGGACGACGCACCCGCCTCGCCGGCACCCGGCCGGCGACCGGCGATCAGTGGCCCCGGGATTGCCCCGCATACCGCCGATCCCATCGCCGACGCGCTGTACCACGCGGTGGACCCGCTGGACGTGGAGCAGCTGGACCGTGCCTACGCGCGGCTGGTGATGCGTCACGGATGGGACGGGGTGCACGAACGCGCCTTCCTCGAGGTCTATCGTCAGTTGCGCGAGGAGTCCCGCCATTCGCCGGAAGGCGAGGTGCGCCTGGCCGTATTCTCCGCCTGGGCGACCGCCGCCCTGGCCGACCAGCTGCGCAATGCCCTGCGGGCCTGCGAAGGGCCTGCGGCGCCCTGCCTGGTGCTCGGCGGCGGTCATCAGCAGGTCGGCGGCATGCTGCTCCAGGTCAGCTGTGCCCGGCGCGGTCTCGCAACCCTGTCGTTGTTCGACGCGACCAGTGCGGCTGCGCTGGAGTCGCTGGTCGGCACCCTGGGTGCGCGCGGGATTGTCCTGCACGGCTCGTCGCGCCTGCTGCGCAGCCCGGACCTCAATCAGGTGGAGGGAATCCTGGCGGCACCCGGAGCGCCGGTCTACCTGGCCGGCTCCGCCGCCCTCGAGCTGTCCAATCTCGACCGCCAGCGTCCGGTGGAAGTCCTGCCCGGCGCCCCCCTGGAAGCCGCCGACCGGCTCTGGCAGTACCTGGGCCGCGGCTGATCCCCTGGATGGGCCCGAGGCGATGGCGACGCCCCTGCGCACGCTGCTGATCGTCCTCGGCGACCAGCTGGCCCCCGAACACCCCGTCCTCGCCACCCTCGACCCGGCACAGGATGCCCTGTGGATGGCCGAAGTCACCGGCGAATCCACTCACGTCCCCTCGCACCGGGCCCGCACCGCGCTGTTCCTCGCAGCGATGCGCCACTTCGCCGAACGCCGCCGCGCGGCCGGGCTGACCGTGCACTACCGTACGCTCGACTCCGCGCAGGGCCCGGAACAGGAACACCTCGGTGGGGCGCTGCAACACGACCTCGCACGTCTGCGACCGCAGCGCCTGTGCGTACTGCAGCCCGGCGAACGGCGCGTGCAGCGGGACCTGGAAGACGCCGCCGCACGTCACGGGGTGTGGCTGGAGATCCAAGAGGACCCGCATTTCATCGACACCCCCGAGGCCTTCGGCCGCTGGGCCGGGTCGCGCCGCGAGCTGCGCCTGGAGCACTACTATCGCAAGCTGCGCCGCGAGCACGACGTGCTGATGGACGGCGAGGCGCCCGCCGGCGGCGCGTGGAACTTCGATGCCAGCAACCGGGGCAGCTTCGGCCGTCAGGGCCCCGGCCTGATCCCGGAGCCCCTGGGCTTCGCGCCGGATGCCATCACCCGGGAGGCGATCGACGACGTGCGCACCCACCTGCCGGACCTGCCGGGCGAGCTGGAGGCCTTCGACTGGCCGGTCACCCCGGAGCAGGCGCAGGCGGCGCTGGAGGATTTCATCCGGAACCGGCTGCCCGACTTCGGCACCTGGCAGGATGCGATGTGGACCGATGCGCCGTGGCTCTACCACGCGCGGATCTCCGCCGCGCTCAACCTGCACCTGCTGGACCCGCGCGCGGCCATCCGCGAGGCCGAGACCGCATGGCACGACGGGCACGCGCCCATCGAGGCGGTGGAGGGCTTCATCCGCCAGATCCTCGGCTGGCGCGAATACGTGCGCGGGCTGTATTTCCACTTCGGCGACGACTGGCACGCCTGGAACGCGCTGGACGCCCGCGAGCCGCTGCCACGGCTGTACTGGGACGCCGACACCGACATGACCTGCCTGGCGCAGGCGGTGGGCCAGACCCTGCGGCTGGGCTACGCCCATCACATCCAGCGCCTGATGGTCACGGGGCTGTTCGCCCAGCTGCTGGGCGTGGAACCGCGCGCGATCCACGCCTGGTATCTCGGCATCTACGTGGACGCAGTGGAATGGGTGGAGCTGCCCAACGTGCTCGGCATGTCGCAGTACGCCGATGGCGGGCGCATGGCCTCCAAGCCCTACGTGGCCACCGGGCGCTACATCCAGCGCATGAGCAACTACTGCCGCCACTGCCGCTTCGACCCGGGCGAGGCCACCGGCGAACGCGCCTGCCCGTTCACCACCCTGTACTGGGATTTTCTCGATCGCCACCGCGAGCGCTTCGCCCGCCACCCGCGCACCGCGCTGCAGTGGAAGCACGTCGAACGCATGGACCCCGAGCGCCTGCAGCAGATCCGCGACCGCGCGGGCGAGCTGCGCCGACGCCTGCGCGAAGGAGACCGCCTGTGAGTACCCCGTTCCCCGCCCTCGTCTGGCTGCGCCGCGACCTGCGTCTGGCCGACCAGCCCGCGCTGCACGCCGCTCTCAGCCGCGGCGGCTCGGTGATCCCGGTGTACATCCACGCCCCGGACGAAGAAGCGCCCTGGGCCCCCGGCGCGGCGTCGCGCTGGTGGCTGCATCACAGCCTGCAGGCGTTGGCGGGCGAGCTCGAGGCCCTGGGGGCCACGCTGACCCTGCGCCGGGGTTCGAGCCTCGAGCAGCTCCACGCGCTGGTGCGCGAGACCGGCGCCGGCGCGGTCTACTGGAACCGCCTGTACGAACCGGCGATCACCGCGCGCGACGCCACCATCAAGGCCGCGCTGCGCGAGGACGGCCTGGAGGTGCACAGCTTCGCCGCTGCCCTGCTGCACGAACCCCGGGAACTGGCCACCGGTCAGGGCACGCCCTACCGGGTCTTCACCTCGTACTGGCGCGCCGCCTGCAAGCGCGGGCTGGAAGGCGACCCGCTGCCGGCCCCGAGCCGCATCCCCTCACCCCCGTCGCCCCCGGCCTCGGACCCGCTGGAGGCCCTGGAGCTGCTGCCGCGCATCCGCTGGGACAGCGGGCTGGCCGCCGCCTGGAACCCGGGCGAGCGCGCCGCGCTGGAGCGCCTGCAGGGCTTCATCGAAGACGGCGTGGGCGCCTACACCGAACGCCGCGAACGCCCCGACACCGACGGCACCTCGCGGCTGTCGCCGCATCTGCATTTCGGCGAGATCAGCCCGACCCAGATCCTGCGCGCCCTGCGCCAGGCCGGGCTCGAGCCGACCGACGGCCCGGCCGAGCCCTTCGTGCGCGAACTCGGCTGGCGCGACTTCGCCCACCACGTGCTGTACCACTTCCCGCACACCCCGGAGCAACCCCTGAACCCGCGCTTCGAGGCCTTCCCCTGGCGCGAGTCGGCGCAAGACCTGGAGCGCTGGCAGCAGGGTCGTACCGGCATCCCGGTGATCGACGCCGCCATGCGCCAGCTGTGGGAGACCGGCTGGATGCACAACCGCATGCGCATGGCGGTCGGCTCCTTCCTGACCAAGAACCTGCACCTGCACTGGCATGCCGGGGCGCGCTGGTTCTGGGACACCCTGGTCGACGCCGACCTCGCCGCCAACACCCTCGGCTGGCAATGGGCCGCCGGCTGCGGCGCCGATGCCGCGCCCTACTTCCGCGTCTTCAACCCGCAGCGGCAGGGCGAACGCTTCGACCCCGACGCCGCCTACATCCGGCGCTTCGTCCCCGAACTCGCCCGCGCCCCCGCCCGCGACATCCACCAGCTGCGCCCCGGCCTCGCCGCCGACTACCCCGCCCCCATGGTCGACCTGAAACAGAGCCGCCAGGCCGCCCTCGATGCCTTCGCCACCATCAAGAACCCGCCGAGGTCCGACCATGGTTGAGGCACCGTCGTCGTCATCGCAGACCGGGCGAAACGTACGGTGCTACACTGTAATGTTAGAGAGTTGCTGGATTGAGAATGGAAATGAAGCCGATCAAGAGACCGCGCCTTAGCTTGCAGCCCCTCGGGCCACACGACCCGGTTGAGCGCGTGCGGCGATCCCGCGCCAACATCCGCCTTGAGGGACTGCACGCCGACCCGCGGACCGAAGCCCTGGTCGCAGCCATGGCTCGCGGGGAGATCAATGCCGACAAGGCCGTTGGCGAGATCCGTTCCTGGTATGCCGGTCGAACCTGAAACCTGGCCCGGCACCAACGTCTACATCAACCACCTCGGTCTGAAAGACCGCCGGGAACTTGCCGAAGCCGAAGCATCCCTCACCTGGGTCCGCATCGAAGAGTACCGGGATCGACCCCACCGCCCCGCCACATTCGACCTCGAACACCTGTGTCACATCCACCACCAGATTTTTCAGGACCTTTATGACTGGGCGGGGCATATCCGCTCGTTCGACATCCGCAAGGGTTACTGCGAATTCACCCCCGCCGGGTCCATCGAACACTACGCTCATCAGATCTACACGGAACTGGCCGAACAGGATTTTCTTCGGGGACTGGACCGCGAGCCATTCACTCGGAATCTCGCTCGCTATTACGACCTGATCAATCGCCTGCACCCCTTCCCGGAAGGCAACGGACGAACGCAGAGGCTCTTTATCGAAGATCTGGCGGCATTTTCCGGTGTCTCCGTAAACTGGGGTCTCGTCCCGCAGTGGCAAATTGTCGAAACCGCCGTCCGGGCCTTCGATGGCGACCGCGAACCAACAATCTGGATGTTCAGCGAAATACTGGAATGGGTGGTTGACTGACGCCGCCCGCGGCTCTTGCCGGCCCTGACAGAGTCGCCAGGCCGCCCTCGATGCCTTCGCCACCATCAAACAGAGCGGGTAGAATGGTCTGCGATCCCATGAACCCAACAGCGAGAATCCGGCGATGAGCACCTTTTCGGAAGGCAACCTGCAGTACCCGCGCAACGTCTCCTACAACTTCAGCCGTTACGAAGACACCACCCCGGTGCGCGTGGAGGCCGAAGGCAAGCGCTACGTGGGCCAGCTGCTCAACTGCGAGCCGCCCTACCGCGTGCGCGTGACCGAAGAGATCGTGACCCCCGGCAGCGCCCGTTTCATCCCGGTGCGCGAGATCCAGCTGCAGAGCCTCGACGGCGTGGAATACCTGCACAAGGGCCACCACGCGCACTGAGCGACAAACCGCGAGCCGGCTCCGGCCGGCTCAACGCTTCACACGCCGGCGATGTGGTCGGGCGTGCGTACCGGAGCCGACGCGATCAGGGCGATCACGAACAGCGCCAGACAGAACAGGATGGCGTTGGCCAGCCCCAGCCAGGTCTGCAGCAGGCCCAGCCCCAGCAGGCCGAAGATCGCCGCTGCCTTGGCCGCCAGGCCCCAGAATCCGAACCAGCGCCCGGCCTCGCGCGGCGGGGACATGACCGCCACCAGCGCGCGGCCGGCCGACTGTGCCGCCCCCAGGCTCAGACCGGCGACCGCCCCCACCACCAGAAACACCTCCTGCGCCTCCACAGGGCGTTCCAGCAGCGCGGTCAGCCCGTTCGCCAGCGCGGGCGTGGCGTAGATCGCAAGCACCGCCAGGCACCACATGATCAGCGTCAGGCGGTAGATCCGTACCGGCCCCGCGCGATCCTGCAGCCAGCCGAACCCGATCGCCCCGACGATCGCCGTGATCTGGGTAATGACGAACATCGTCACCCGCGTGGACTCATCCCACTCGATCACCTGCGATCCGTAGATGAAAGTAAACGCGATGATGATGTAGATCCCCGCCATCAGGAAAAAGATCGACACGAACAGGCTGCGCAGCGCGCGATCCTCACGCAGGCGCTGCAGCGCCTGCAGTACGCGTCGCCAGCCCAGCCCCAGCTGCACCCGGCGCGCAAGCTCGCGGCGCGTACCGCGCTCCTTCAGGAACAGGAAGGTCGGCAGCGCCGAGACCAGGAAGAACGCCGCCGCGAACGGCCCCACCCAGCGGATGCGGTCGAAGTTCTCCTCGGTCACCTCGCCCAGAAGCCCCAGCGCAAACGCCGTGGCCACCAGACCGCCCAGATACCCCAGACCCCAGCCCAGCCCCGAGATCCAGCCCAGCCGCTCCGGCGGGCCCAGGTCCGGCAGGAAACTGGCGATGAACGACTCGCCGATGGCGTAGCCGAAGTTGGACGCGATGATCAGCGCCATGCCGAACCAGATCAGCCCCGGCTCGACGAAATACAGCAGTCCTGTGGTCACCACCGTCAGCAGCCATGAGCCCAGCAGGAACCGCTTGCGCGTGGCCGTGGCATCCATGATCGACCCCGCCAGCGGCGCCAGCACCACCACCATCCCGTAACTCACCGCCAGCGCCACGCTCCACAGCAGGTTGCCCAGGCGGTAATCCGGCCCGTCCCCCACGATCACGCGGGTGAACAGATCGCCGAAGATCACGGTGATGATCAGCAGGGTGTAGGCCTGATTGGCGAAATCGAACATCGCCCAGCCGAAGATCTCCCGGCGGGGCGCCGGCGCCTTGGGCGGATAGCGCCGGATCAGCGACATGTGGAGGCCGCCCCGATCATTGCGGTTGCGCGAACCACACCGGAACACGGTCCGGGGACATCCACGGGTGCCCTGCCGCACCGGGCACGGCTGATGGTGATACCGCAGGAGGTTCGAAGGGACAACGACCGGCGCATGACAAGCGACTCAGGCAGGCGGGACAGGGGCGATGCTAACAAAACCCCGTGCCCGTTCGCCGATCCGCCTCGGCCCGTCAGGAACCGGCCAGCCGGCGCTGCAGGCGGGCGCACCGGGCATGCGCATCCGGTGCGTCCGGCAGGCGACGCGCCCATTCCAGGGCGGTCGCGGGGTCACGGCGCTGATGCTCGTGGTATTTGGCCAGGGCCTCGATGGCTTCCGGGTGTCCCTGTTCGGCCAGAGGCTGCCACAGGGCGACCGCGCGTTCCCGGACACCCGCGCGACGCCATTCCCGGGCGAGCCACAACCGCCCGGCGGGGTTCAGCCGTTGTTCGCATTGCTGCAGCAGCCGGCGGGCTTCCACCGGCCCCCGAAGCCGGTGCAACAAACGCGCGGCGCCCTCGGGCGAAGCCAGCTGCGCCGGCGGGTCGGCCAGCACCCCGGCGAGCGCGGGACCCAGAACGGCCAGACTGAAGATATCGTCGGCATTGTGCCGCACCACACGCTGCAGCAAATCCGCCCGACCGAAGCGCAGATACGCCTGCCAGGCCCACGGCGCGTCGGCACCGGGGAGGTCATCGGTGCGCTGCAGGCCCAGAAGCCGTTCTTCCACGGTGCGCAGTCGGCAGTCGGGCCAGGCATGGCCATACAGCGCGCGTACCGGATGGAGAAAGTCGGTGTGGGCGCTGTCCGCCGGATCGTTTCGACGCTGCATGCGCCGGCGGTCGCGCAACAGCGGCAGGTCGAAGGTCTTGCCGTTGTAACTGACCAGGCGCTCGCAGCCGGCCAGCGCGGCATCCACCGACTCCAGCATGGCGCCCTCGCCGGCGAACGCGGTCATCAGCCACTGGCGCAGGCGCAGGCCCTCGCCGCTCGGGGTCGCCAGGCCCACCAGAAACGCCACGGTCCCGGCACCGCCGGCCAGCCCCGTGGTCTCGGTGTCGATGAAGCCCACCCGTTCGCCGGCCTCCCAGAACGGCCACGCCGCTCCCAGGGCCTCCCCCAGAGCCAGCCGGCCATGTTCGCGCCCCGGTGGCAGCTCGCGATCCAGCAGGATCACGTGTTCGCCAATGCGGCTGCCGCCGAGACGTTCGGCGAGTTCGTCGACGGATACGGCCGGGCCATTGGGGCTCATGGCGAGCGCCGTCGCGCTGTTTGCCTTCCCGACTGCGGGGGGTACGGCGGACGGCGGGGCATCCTGCGGACTGGGCGGTTTCGGCGCAGCCCCCATACGCCGGATCCGTTCGCGCAGCTCGGCCAGCGCGCGGGCACGCTGCGGGCTTTCGCCCTGCCCGGTCGCCGGCGCCCGGCCTTCGCGCACGGACCCGTCGTTTCCCGACGTACCCTCCGGATCTGCGGAGGGGTCCGTCAGCGAACCGGTTTCTTGCCCGGATTCGGCCCCGGGGGCCGTACCGGAGGGCCCGGCCCCGTCCCGGACCACCTCGTCCGCGTTGCGCCGTTCCGGGGTCACGCCGGCCTGCCGTCGCAGGGTGTTCAGCCGGTCGGACAGGCTCATGCCGCCGCTTCCACGTCCAGGGCCTCCAGCACGGTGAGCGCCGCCTGTTTGGGCGAGAACCCGCGCACCTCGTCGCTGGCGAGGATCGGGCCGATGCAGGCGGGACAGCCATGGGCACAGCCGCAGTTGCGGATCAAGGCCAGGGCGTCGCGGACCACCCGCACCCGGGCATCGAACAGCGGCGACGACAGCCCCACGCCCCCGGGATAGTTGTCGTACAGGAACACCGCCGGGCGGAAGCGCGCCTCCTGCTCGGGGTCGCGCTCGCCACCGTCCAGGGTGCGCAGCTGGCCGCGGCCGCCGGCCCCCACGGTGGCAAACCAGCGGGCGTCGCCATCGCCCACCGCGCGGCCGAGGTCCTGAGGTTCGGCCATCACCACCAGCGCGGCGACGTGGTGCATCGCGTAGGCCGCGCCGAGGAAGCCGTCCAGGGCCTCATGGCGCGAGGCGAAACGCGCCGCCAGGGCCTCCGGCGCCATCTGCCACCACACCGAGGTCGTGTGCATCTCCTGGTCCGGCAGGTTGATGTTGCCGTAGCCCACGTTTTCATGGGTGTAGTAGCGGATCTTCTTGTAGCCCGGGATGCGGCGGACGATATGCACCTCGCCTCGCGCGGCCTCCCCCTGCCCGGCGGCGCTGCGCTCGAAGTCGTCGAGGATCTTCAGCCGGGTGTAGTCGATGGCGTCGGTGTAGTAATCGGCGCGGGTGCGGGTGACGAAGGCCTTGCGCCCGTCCCAGTCGAGGTGCTCGACCTGGTAGGGCACCGCCTGCACCAGGTAGATCGCCCCCTCGTACAGGGTCTCGGCGGCACTGGAGAAATCCACCTCCGCGATGATCTTCTGCTGCCCGTCGCTGGTATCCACCACCACGAAGTTGCTCTCGGCCACCGAGCGCAGGCTGACGCTCTGCGCCGGGTAGCTGTCCTCGGTCCAGTGCCAGGTGTCGGACTCGCGGTGCAGCACGCCCTCCTCTTCCAGGTAGTCGAGCAGGGCCTCCAGGTCCTCGCCGCCGAAGGTCTCGCCGCGCCGGAATGGCAGCTCGAACGCCGCGCAGCGCACGTGGTCCAGCAGGATCAGCAGCTGGTCCGGGGCGATGCGCGCCTGCTCCGGCGACTGCCCGAGGAAGAACTCCGGGTTGCGAATGATGTACTGATCCAGCGGCTCGGAGCTGGCCACCAGCACGCCCAGCGACGGCCGGTTGCGCCGTCCGGCGCGACCGAGGCGCTGCCAGGTGCTGGCGATGGTGCCGGGGTAGCCGGTCAGCAGGCACACATCCAGGCTGCCGATGTCCACGCCAAGTTCCAGCGCCGAGGTCGCGATCACGCAGTCCACGTTGCCGCCACGCAGGGCCTTCTCGGTCTCGCGGCGCTCGTTCGGCAGATAGCCGCCGCGATAGGCGGCCACCCGCGCCGCCTTGCGCGGGTCGTTGTCGAACACGTCCTTCATGTAGCGGGTGATGATCTCCACCATCAGTCGGGTGCGCGCGAAGATGATGGTGGACAACTTGGCCCGCATGGCCGTGCGCGCGATCCGCGTGACCTGCGAGCGCGCCGAGGCTCGGATGCCGAGATCGGCGTTCACCACCGGCGGATTCCACAGCAGCAGGTGGCGTTCGCCGGCCGGCGCGCCGCTCTCGGTGATCGCCTCCACCGGTGCGCCCACCAGCCCTTCCGCCAGCTCCTGCGGGTTGGCGATGGTCGCGGAACTCAGGATGAACACCGGATCCGCGCCGTAGAAGCGGCAGACCCGGCGCAGCCGGCGCATCACGTTCGCCACGTGCGAGCCGAACACCCCGCGGTAGCTGTGGGTCTCGTCGATGACCACATATTCCAGGCTCTCGAAGAACTGCGCCCACTTGGTGTGGTGCGGCAGCACGCCCTGATGCAGCATGTCCGGGTTGGTCACCACGATGTCGCCGCGCGTGCGCACCGCCTTGCGCGCATCGCCCGGGGTATCGCCGTCGAAGGTATAGGCGCGCACGCCCAGATCACCGGCCTCGTTGAGCTCCATCAGCTCGGCCACCTGGTCCTGTGACAGGGCCTTGGTGGGGAACAGGTACAGCGCGCGCGCCTTGCGCTCGCGCACCGCCTGCAGCACCGGCAGGTTGTAGCACAGGGTCTTGCCCGAAGCAGTGGGGGTCACCACCACCGTGTGATGCCCGGCCCGCACCCGGTCCCAGGCCGCCCGCTGATGGCTGTACAGCTGGTGCAGACCGCGCGCCCGCAGGGCCGCGGCGAGAGCCGGATCAATGTCCTCCGGAATCGGCTCGTAACGTGCCGGACGCGCGGGCATCACCAGTTCGCCGGTGATCCGCTTACCATGGCGCGCCTTCAGCCGCTCCGCCAGCCGGCGCGCGCCTCCCCCGGTGTCGCTGTCTGCATTCATGGGACGCATGCTACTGCATCCGCCCCTCCGTGGTGGACGCCCCTGCCCCGGCTCCGGGAGCCGGCTGGTGGAGCCTATCGATCCGGCCCGGGTCCTGACCCGGATCCTGCCCCGGGTCCGGACTCGCCCCGACCCTGCCCGGAGGTCTGATCCGAACCCGTATCGGTCGAGGGCGCGGAACCGGAAGCGGGATCCCCGTCGACACCCGACCCGGCGGTGGCCATGCCCTCCGCATCATCGGAACGGTCCGACCCGCCGCCCGTCCAGGCCGCGGCCTTCTGCCGCATCTCGCCGAACTTGCCGGTCAGTTTTTCCAGCCGCCCCTCCCATTCCGGGTCGGGGTCCTGGCCCTCGGTCACGCGGTTGAACACCTGCATCAAAGCGACCATGCCCACCGGCTCGATCACGGCCTGCTTCACGCCCCAGGCCAGCACCAGCGCGATGACGACCGTCAGCGGACCGGCCAGCGCCGGGATCAGCGCCACCAGGCCGGCGACGGGGGCAAGGATGACGAGAAACACGAGGAAGGTCATGCCCCAGATGAAGAAGGCAAGGAAGAACGCGTTCTTCAGGAACGCCTTGTAGTTCTGCGCGTACAGGATCAGCGCGGTGCGGCTGGCCGCCCACGGGTTTTCGGCCCGGGTGCGGATGTTGTAGGCGAGGATCACCTCGTCCAGATAGGTGAGCGACAGGTTGATGACCGTGTTGATGAAGCTCGCCAGACCCTTCGTACCGGGCAGCGGGATCAGCGCCGCAATGCTGAAAAAGGCCCGGTTGAAGACCTTGAGCACCCCCTTGATCAGCTGATCCACCGCGAACAGCACCGAGGCCTGGGCAAAGCGCTCGCGCACCACCTCGCGCGCGTGCTCGATCTGGCCGCGGCCCTGCGGCAGCTCCTGCCCGTCCATGCGCTCCACCAGTACCGCGATATGCCCGGCCTTCACGATGTACAGCAGGTATTCGCGGAAGAAGTACACCACCGCGCCCACCAGGCCGAAGCCGATGAAGCCGCCCCACAGGCCGAACACCCCCGGATTGTCACCAATGTAGCCGATCCCGTAGCCGAGCCCCGCACCGACCCCCGTGCCGATCACGTACACCAGCGTGATCCCCACGTAGATGACGAACCGGAACACCAGAAACGGTGCGGTACTGCGCAGCAGACCCAGGGTCTCCCGCATGCTGAAATCTTTCATGGCCCTCCCCCCGGAGATGATTTTGCCGTCGCCTCCCAGCATCGCGCACCGGCTCCAACCTGTCCCCCTCCAGACGGAGGGGATGGTGGACGCGCATTGCCGGGCTTCTCCCCCGGCCACGGCGGTGCGACCATAGGGTCCCGAACACCGGAAAGGGACCTCCATGCCCGTTCGAATCCTCGCCGTAGGCGACATGCACCTGGGTCGCCGTCCGTCCCGGCTGCCGGCCGCGCTGGCCGACGACGGCGCGCGCCTGGGGCCGGCCGAGGCCTGGGAGCGCTGTGTCCGCCTGGCCATCGAACAGCAGGTAGACGCGGTAGCACTGGCCGGCGACCTGGTCGAACGCGAAGACGACTTCTTCGAGGCCTACCGCCTCCTGCTGCAGGGGATTCGGCAGCTCGATCAGGCCGGCATCACCGTCGTGGGCGTCGCCGGCAACCACGATGTCACCGTGCTGCCACGCCTGGCCGACGAACTGGAGGGCTTTCACCTGCTGGGCCGTGGCGGGACCTGGGAGCGCCTCACCCTGGGCGCGGACGAGGACCGGGTGACCCTGCACGGCTGGTCGTTCCCGTCGCGGCGGGTGACCACCAGCCCGCTCGCCGGACATGACTTCCATGCGCGGGGCGAAGGCGCGGCAGCCGGCGTTCACCTGGGCCTGCTGCACGCCGACCGCGACGCGCGCGACTCGCACTATGCCCCGGTCAGCTCCGCCGAACTCGCCGCCGCCGGGCTGGACGCATGGCTTTTGGGGCATATCCATCGACCCGATGCCCTGGACACGCTCGCCGGACCGGGAACCTCGTCGGCTGCGCCGCGTTACTCGGGCGGCTACCTGGGGTCCGTTACCGGATTGCACCCCGGCGAACACGGCCCCCGCGGCCCGTGGCTGATCACCGTCGAAGGCGAGCGCATCCGCGCGATCGAACAGCAATGCCTGGCGCCGCTGCACTGGGCGCGTCTGGATCTCGACCTCACCGGGCTCGAGGCCCCGGAGCAGGCCCGCACGCGGCTGCTGCAGAGGCTGCGCGAGCTGGAAGCCCGGCTCGATACGCGGCCCTGCCCGCCGCGCGCCCTCGGCCTGCGCCTGCGCCTGACCGGACAAACCACCCTGGCCGGCGAGGTCGCGCACCAACTGGAGGAGCACCGCGAGGAAAGCATCGCCGCCAGGCCCGAGCGCTTCACCTTCATCGAGCGCATCCTTGCCGACACCCGCCCGCCCGTCGATCTCGACGAGCTGGCACGGCGCCAGGACCACGCCGGCCTGCTCGCCCGCCGCCTGCAGCTGCTGGAACATCCCGCCGACGACCCCGACCGCCGCGCCCTCCTGGAACAGGCACGCGAGCGCCTGGCTTCGGTCGCCACCGACGCCCGCTGGCGCGGCCTGCCCGAGGCCGGACTGGATGACGAGGCCGTCGCTGCGCGGCTGGCCGACAGCGGCAGCCGGCTGCTGGAACACCTGCTGGCCGATCCGGACACGGAGGCCCGCCCGTGAAACTGCAGCACATCGACATCCACCGACTGCCCGGCATCGACCGCGGTTTTTCCGTCAACGAGCTGGACCCGACCATCAATTTCGTCACCGGACCCAACGCCTCCGGCAAGAGCAGTCTGATCCGTGCGCTGCGCTACCTGCTGGCCGGTCACCGCGCGGGCGATCCGCACCAGCTGTCCCTGACCGCGGGCTTTCACGACGGCGAGCACCGCTGGACGGTGGACCGCAATGGCACCCACGTGGCCTGGCAGTGTGACGGACGGCCCGCCGATCCGCCGGCACCGCCGCCCCCCGACCTGCTGGACAGCTACCTGATCGGGGTGGAAGACCTCCTGCAGGTACAGGGCGCCAGCGAACAGGCGCTGGCCGGCCACCTGCGGCGCGAACTCAATGGCGGCTTCGATCTGCCGGCCCTGCGCGAGACGCTGTTCCATTCCGCCCCGCGTGCCGGCCACAAGGAACGCCGGGAACTGGAGCAGGCCCGCCGGAGCCGCGAAGAGGTGGAACGCGACCAGCGCCGGATCGCGGACGAGGAACGCCGCCTGCCGGATCTGGACCGGGCCATCGACGACGCGCGCAACGCGGATCAGGAACGTCGCGCCCTGGACACCGCCCTGCAGCTGCACGACACCGCACAGGCCCTGCGCGGCCTCGACGCGCAGCTCGAGCGCTTCCCGCCGGACATGGAGCACCTCACCGGCCGCGAGCCCGCGCGTCTGGACGAGCTGGCCCGCCAGCGTGAAAACACCCGACAGGAACTGGCTCAGGCCGAACAGGATCGTGATCGGGCGTACGCCCGGGTGGCCGAAACCGGCCTGGAGAACAAACGCCCCGACGAAACCGAACTGGCACGTCTGCGGGCACGGCTCGACGAGCTTCGCCAGCAGGAACAGGCGCTCGCCACGGCGGCCCGCGAATGCACCGACGCCCGGACTGCCCGCGAGCAGGCTATCGCCCGGCTGGACGGCCATACGGCCGCGGCGCGCGAGCTGCCCCGCCTCGACAATGCCACGCTCGACCGCGCCCGCGACCTGACCCGTCAACGGCAGGAACTGGAGGACCGCCGCACGGCCTTGCAGGCCCGCCTGCAGGGCGCGCCGGAGAACTCTCCGGAACAGGCCCTGCAGCACCACGAACGCGCCGCCCGCCTGCTGCACGACTGGCTGGCCCTGCCGGCACCGGCCGAACCCGCACGGCCGGTCCTGCCGACGGTGACGGGGGCCGCACTGGGCGGCGGCATCGCGGTGTATGGCGGGGTCCTCGGTCCCCCGTGGCTGGCCGCCATCGGCGGCGGCGTGATGCTGCTCGCGCTGATCCCGCTGGTCTTCCCGCGCGTGCTGCCGGCGGGCCTGCGGCGTTCGGCCGAAGCCATGGCACGAACGGCGCAGCGCGAACGCCTCGCCCGCGACTTCGAGGACCTGGACCTGGACACCCCCCCGGGCGCCTGGGACGCAGCCGGCGTGCGCACCCGCCTCGAGGCCGTCGAACAGCAGCGCGACGCACTGCGCATGACCCGCCGGCGCTTCGACGAGGCCGAGACCCTGCGCGCCGACCGCGACACCGTGGACACGGCGTTGCAGCAACTCGACGCCGAACAGGCCGAGTTCGCCCGCGAGGCCGGTTTCGATCCCGCCCTGGCCGGGCGACTCGACGACTTCCTCGAACGCACCCGTGCCCTGCAACAGGCCGAACTGGCACTCGGCCAGGCCGAAGCGCGGAACGCGGAAATCGCCGCCCGGATGCGGACTCTGACACAACAACTGCAGGAGGCCCTCGCGCGCTGGCCGGCCCCCGCCCCGAACGGCGCTGTCCCCGGAGAGGCTTCCCCCGCGGATCTGGCGGCGGCGCTCGAGGCCCTGCGGACCCGCGCCGGTCAGGCCGCGGAAGCGGAACGCCGGATCGCGGAGATGGATCGCGAGTGTCGACGCCTGCAGGCATCGCTGGCGGAAATCGATCGACAAGAGGCACGCGAACTGGCCGATGTCGGCCTCGAGCCCGACCAGAGGGAAACCCTGGATCGTCGTCTGGAACAGCGGGAAGAGTGGCAAGCCCTGCAGCGCCAGCGACAGGAGCAGGCCCTGCGTCGGGACGACCTGGCCCGCCAGCTCGAGTCCCGCACGGATCTGCTGGCCCTGGCGGGCATCGGGGACCCGCCCGGCGACCGTGAAAGCCTGGCACGCCAGCTTGCGGAAACCACCGACCGTGCCGAGCGACTGGAACCACTGCAGGAAGAACGCAGCCAGATCCGGGAACGCATCGCGCAGGCCGGCCGCAAACGGGAACGCGAACAAGCACTGGCGGCCGAGCAGACCGCCGGCGAGGAACTGGAACGGCGGCGCGACGAGGCCCTGGACGCCGAAGCCGGACGCTTCCTGCTCGACGACATCCAGGAAGAATTCCGCCGCGAGGAAGAGCCGGAACTGTTACGCCGCGCGCGTGAGGCCTTTGCCCGTTTCACTCACCACCAGTGGGCCCTGCGGCTGAGCGAGGCCGAAGACGGTTTTGTCGGCGAGGATCGCGTGCAGGGCGCGCTGCGCTCCCCCGGCGAACTCTCCACTGCAACTCGCATGCAGCTGCTGCTGGCGCTGCGCCTGGCCCGGGTCGAGACGCGCGAGGCGACCGGGGGAGCAGGGCACTGGCCGCTGCTGATCGACGAGGCCCTGGCCACCACCGACCCCGAACGCGCCCGCGTGATGTTCCGTACCCTGCAGGAACTGGCCCGCGACGGGGATCGCCAGATCCTGTACCTGGCCGCCAGTGACTACGAGGTGCAGCTATGGCACCAGGCCACCGGCGAATGGCCGCACCGCGTGGACCTGCAGGCGCAGCGCGGGCTCCCCGCGGAGGCGACCGAACCTGCGCGGTTCGAGCTCCCCGCAGCTCCCGCCATCCCGGAGCCGGCCGGCAAGGACCTGACCGCCTGGGCACGCGAACTGGGGGTGCCACGGCCGGACCCGACGGGCCCCGCCGAAGACGTCCACCTGCTGCATGTATTGTTCGATGATCCCGCGACCGCGCGCGACCTGATGCAGGTCTGGCGGGTCGATCGGGTGGGCCCGCTGCGCAGCCTGCTGGATGGACGGATCGCACGCCGCGCCCTGCCCGACGAGCACCGGCGCGCCGCGCTGGCATATCGCTCCCTCGCGCTGGAACACTGGCTTGCGGCCCGGCGCATCGGCCGCAACCGGACGGTGGACCGAGGCCTGCTGGAGGAGGCCCGTGATGCCGGCGTACTCACCGACAATGCGCTGGAGGGCGTGGCGCAGCGCGCCACGGAACTCGAAGGCGACCCGCAGGCCCTGCTGGAAACTTTGCAGCAGCACCCGATCACCATGGCCAGCGGCACGGAACAGCGCCTGCGGGCCGGCCATCGCGAACAGTTGCACGAATTCCTGCGGGAGCGCGGCGTGCTCGACGAGCGCGAGCCCCTCACGCCGGAAGCGCGCCGCCAGCGTGTCCTCGAGCACCTCCCCGCCGCGGCCGACCCCGCCGACATCCAGCGGCTGATCGACCACCTCGAGCACGAAACCGGCGACTGACTCCCGGACGATGTGCGGAACCGTGAACGGTTCCGCATTCCGGTCGTCCCATCCGCGCCGCAGGCAGGCCAGAATTGGGATCGCTTCATCCCTGAATACCCCCTCTGCCGCGGCGCTCCGCGTCGCTCGGAGAGACGAAGATGACCAAAGCGGACGTGATCAAGCGGATCCACCGCGCCCGGCTGAGCCACAAGATGTGGGTCAGCTACGCCCACGGACTGATCGAAGGGATCCCGCTGGACCAGGACAAGGTCCCGGTCGCCCCCACCGACTGCAAGTTCGGCCAGTGGTACTACGGCGAAGGGCGCGGCCTGTCGGATCTGGCTTCCTACTGCCGGATCGAACCGCCACACGACGAACTCCACGCCACCTACCGGCGGATCTTCAACATCCTGTTCGAGGAACAGACCGAAAAGCCGACACCGCTGGCACGGCTGTTCGGTTCCACCGGGTTCGACGACACCCGGCGGCTGGACCGGGCTCGGGAGCTGCTACCCCATCTCAAGCAGTGCTCCGCGACTATCCTCACGCACCTCGACCGCCTGGCCGAAGATATCCGGGCGATGGACGAGGCGGAGGTCCGCCGGCGGCTGGGCGGATATCCGGACGACGCCTCCGCCGACGCCGTCTGCGAGCATTGCGAGAGCTGAAGCGGCTCCCGGCCGCCCCTTCCGCGGTCAGCCGTTGGCGGCCTTGCGGCGGATGCCCAGGGTTCCGGTACCGTTCTTGCTCTGGCCCTTGCCCGCAGCCCGTCCGGGGCCCTTGCCCGCCGCCTGATACGCGGGGCGCTTGCCGGTCGCCGGCTTGCCACCGGCGGGCTTGCGGGATGCGGGCTTCGACTTGCGCGCCGGCGCGTCGTGGCTCGGGCCCTGCGGCGACGGGATCTCCAGGGTCAGGCCGAGGCGACGGTTGGCGACATGGATGCCGCCCAGCTTGCGGATCGCGCCCTCGTCCAGGCTCTCCGGCAGATCCACGTGCGAGTGTTCCTGCTGCAGGCCGATGCGGCCGATGTCGCGGCCCTTGAGCCCGCCCTCGTTCGCCAGCGCGCCGACGATCGCGCCCGGCGCGACGCCGTGGGTGCGGCCCACCGGCATGTAGTAGCGCACCATGCCGGATTCGGGACCCGCGTCGCGATCGCCCTGACGGCCGCCTTCGCGGCGTTTGTTGTTACGCTCGCCACGATCCCGGCCGCCGGAGCGGTCGTCGCGCGCAGCGCGGGCCGCACTGGCCAGCGGGTCCGCACCGGCGGTGGCGGAGGCATCCAGCGGGGCCCCCTCGGTGGCCAGCGCCACCAGGGCACCGGCCAGATCCTGCGGCGAGGTCTCGCCATCGGCCAGCAGGCGTTCCACCAGGGCCGCGTGACGGCCCCCGGCGTCATCCGCCACGGCAGCCCGCACGCGCTCGGCGAAGCGATCCTCGCGCCGTGCCCGAACCGCTTCGCGGTCGGGCACGGCCTGTTCACGCACGGACTTGCCGGTCAGGCGCTCGATGTCTTTCAGCATGCGCCGCTTGCGCGGCTCCAGGAACAGGATCGCGCGACCCTTGCGCCCGGCGCGGCCGGTACGCCCGATGCGGTGCACGTAGACCTCGGCATCGCCCGGGGCATCGAAATTGAACACGTGGCTGATGCGCGGGACGTCGATCCCGCGCGCGGCCACGTCGGTGGCCACGATCACGTCCAGACGACCGTCGCGCAGGTTGGCGACCACGCGCTCGCGCTCGCCCTGCTCCATGTCGCCGTTCAGCGCCGACGCCGCCACGCCGGCGGCGCCCAGCCGGTCGGCGATCTCGACCGTCGCGGCCTTGGTGCGGGCAAAGACCACCGCCGCATCCAGATCCGGCTCGGTCTCCATCAGGCGGGTCAGGGCCTCAAGCTTGTTGCGCTGATCGACCAGGCAGTAGCTCTGGTCGATGTCGACGCCGGCCTCGTTGCCCGCACCCACGCGGATCTCTTCCGGTTCGCGCATGTGGCGGTGCGCGATGCGCCGGATCGGCGCCGGCATGGTCGCGGAGAACAGCGTGGTCTGGCGCTCGGCCGGGGTCTGCTCCAGCAGCCACTCGATCTCCTCGACGAAGCCCATGCGCAGCATCTCGTCGGCCTCGTCCAGCACCACCATGCGCAGGCTGGAGAGGTCCAGGCTGCCACGGCGGACGTGGTCCGCTACACGCCCCGGAGTGCCCACAACGACCTGGGCACCGCCGCGCAGGCCGCGCATTTGCACGCCCATCGGCTGACCCCCGTACACCGGCAGGACCTCGATGCCTTTCAGGCCGGCGGCGAAGCTGGTCAGGGCGTCGGCCACCTGACCGGCCAGCTCGCGGGTGGGGGCCAGCACCAGGGCCTGCGGCGCCTTCAGGGCCGCGTCCACGCCATCCACCAGCGGCAGGCCGAACGCGCCGGTCTTGCCGGTGCCGGTCTGGGCCTCGCCCAGCACGTCGCGACCACCCAGCAGGGCAGGGATGCAGGCGGCCTGAACCGCGGTGGGGGTGGCAAAGCCCAGATTCGACAGGGCACGGACCAGCGGCTCGGACAGACCGAGCTGGTCAAAGGAGGGAGATTCGGACATCACACAGTACTCACACGGGCCGGAAACAGCGACGGCACAGGACGTGCCCCGGGCCCGGCGAAAAGGAATGACCACACGGTCAGCTGCGCACTATACACGAAACGCGAGAGCCGTGCGGTCAGCCGCGCTCCACGCGATCGCGTCCGCCGGCCTTGGCGGCATACAGGGCCAGGTCCGCACGCGCCATCAGGGTTTCATGAGTATCCCCGGCACGAGCCTCCACCACGCCCAGACTGCCGGTCACGGAGCCCCCGTCGGGATCACGCAGGCCGTGGATCTCGCCACGGAGGGTCTCCGCAAGCTGCGAGGCGACGGTCAGATCCATCTCGTGGGCGATGATGACAAACTCCTCGCCGCCCCAGCGCCCGACGTGGCCCGCGCCCTCGACAGCCCGCGCCAGGATGCCGGACAGCGCCTTCAGGATCCGGTCTCCCTCAAGGTGACCGTGCACGTCGTTGATCCGCTTGAACCGGTCCAGATCCAGCAGAATCACCGCCAGCGCCGAGGCCCCGCCACCCGTCTGCGCAAGGGCCCGTTGCAGGGTTTCATCGATGCTGCGACGGTTGGCCAGGCCGGTCAGCGAATCCGTGCGGGCGAGACGATCGATCCGTGCCAGCGCATCATGGAGCTCGGCCGTACGCTCTTCCACCCTTCGCTCCAGCACCGCATTGCGGTCTTCCAGTTCCTTGACCGGGTAGGCTTCATCATCCCCGTGCTCCACACCCGGGAAGGACACGTGGATGTGCTCCAGGCGCCAGACGTCATCGTGCCGGCTCCACACCAGGCTGTGTCGCACTCCGTTGAAGCGCACGGCCTGACGCGCAATGGTCGTGTGCAGATCCAGCACACAGCTGGCGATCGCCACCCCTGGCGCCGGCTGCGACACATGCAGATCCCGCAGGGAGTATTCCACAGGATTCGGCGCCTGCTCGATGTCGTGCCGGTAGAGCTGCTCGGACGCCTCCCGGGTAAAGCAGACCTCGCCGGAACCGGTCCCAATGCCGTGCATGGAGGGGCTCAGCAGCTCACATGTAGCAACGAGGTCGCGCTCGCGGAAGTAGCGATCGAAATACCGCTCCACCGCCGCCCGGACCTCTGCTTCGGGTGATAAAGCCGTCATTGCCGATGATCCACCATGTACGGGTGCCGCCCGGGGCGTCCTGCAGGCCTGAAACAGGCCATATTGTGCACCCGCCGGGGGCATACGGGCGAATCCTTCCGCCCGGTCCGGCTCCCCGGTCCGAACATGGCACCGGTCTAGCCCGTCGCTGACCTGGTGTACGGCCTGCGCCGGGTCGACCAGGGGCGCCTGCCCCTGGTGAAGGCCTGAGTCCCCGGCTCCTATTCCACCTCCAGCGGGATGCTCTCGAGCACCTCACCGCTGTCGGAAGCGCGGTAGCGGATCTCGTAGCTGCCCGCACTGGAAGGCGCGAACAGCTGCACCGGACTGCCCTGCGAGGCCCGTGCATCCTGCACCGCGCTGTCGTCCGGGTCCGCGCCGGCCTCGACGATCTCGATCAGATCCTCGAAGCGCCCCGGACCAGTGAAGCTCACCTCCACCGTACTCCGGGCGGCCACGGAATCTTCGGCCGAAAGGGTCACATCGGTACCGCCGACGGTAATCGGAATGGCCTCCAGGGTGCGGCCGGAATCGCGGATCACGTAGCGGATCTCGTACTCGCCCTCCTCGTCCGGCGCGGTCAGGGTCTCGGTGTCGCCGGAGACACGACTGCTGGCGCTGCGGCTGTCGCCGCTGTCACCCTCGGGCGCGTCCGGCTCCACGATGGCCACGAAGTCGTTGCGATTCTCCGGTCCCTCCCACCGCACTTCGAAATCGGCACCCGGCAGCACGGTGTCCGGCGCTTCCAGCGACGCCTCGACCGGAGTCAGCGTCACCTCCTGCGAGGCCAGCACCCGGCGACTGTCGCGCAGCACGTAGCGCACCTCGTGGGTGCCGAGCGCATCCGGCGCCTGGATCTTCACCGGCTCGCCGTCCTCCGAAACCCGGCTCGTGGCGCGGCGGGAATGCCCGGTTTCATCGTCCGGCGCCCCCGCCGCCACGATCGCGATGTAGTCGTTCCGGTTGACCGGGCCTTCCCACTCGACCTCGAAATAGGCCCCGGCCGGGACCTCCTCCGGTGCGGAGACGGAAGCCTCCACCGGGGTCAGCGTCACCTCCTGCGAGGCCAGCACTCGGCGACTGTCACGGATGACATAGCGCACCTCGTAGGTGTCCAGCGCATCCGGGGCCTGGAGGGTCACCGGCTCGCCGTCCTCCGAAACCCGCGCAGTGGCCCGCCGGCCATGCCCGGTGTCGTCGTCCGGGGCCCCCGCCGCCACGATCGCAATGTAGTCGTTGCGGTTGACCGGGCCTTCCCATTCGACCTCGAACTGCGCCCCGGCCGGGACATCACCGGGTGCCGAGACGGACGCCTCCACCGGCTCCAGCTCGATGGTGCGAGTGGCCAGGACCGCCCCCATTTCCCGATGCACGTAACGCAGCTCGTGGGGCCCGAGGGCATCCGGCATCTGCAGGGTTACCTGCTCCTCGCCCTGCACGCGGTCGCTGGCGCGGCGTGAATGGCCCGTATCATCCTCGGGCGCGCCCGGCTCCACCACGGCAATGAAGTCACGATCCTCGCCGGGCCCGTCCCAGCCGACATCGACCATGGAACCGACGCCGGCGGTGTCCGGGGCATGGAGCTCGGCGCCCGGCAGCGCCTGTTCGAGCGTCACGACCACTTCCCGGTCTTCCGCGAGGGTCGCCATCTCCCGCGCATCACCGCTCGTCGCGCCGCGTTCGGCAATGATGCGGTATTCCCCGGGCTCCAGGTGGAGTTCCAGCGGATCGGTATCCTCGCTGCGAACCTCGACCGCGTCCTCGATCTCCACGTTCAGTGCGACCCAGTCGACCCCGTCCAGGGCTTCCCCGGTTTCGGCATCCTCGGCACTCAGCTCCAGCGTGGCCTGCGTCTTCGCCATCATGATGTCGACCGGCTCGTCGGTCTGCGGGGTGATCTCGAACTCGGTCCCGCCGGCGAAGACCTCCGCTTCGGCCTCGACCGTGTAATGACCGGGCATCAGCTCCAGGTCGATGATGCCCCGCGACTCCCCGGAGAAGATCGACTCGCCCGCCTCCTCGGCGACGTCCCAGTCCACCCGGCGCACGTGCTCTTCGGGATTGCGTTCGTCCAGCGCGCGCAGCTGCACACGCAGCGCCTCGGGTTCCGCTACCGCGATCTCGTCCAGGGCGGCACTGAGTTCCTCGCCGGATTGCGTGGTGAACAGCTGGCCACCGGTCTGCTCCGGCACACAGGAAAGGGTCTGAACCTCTTCCTCCTCGAGCGCAAAGCCGACCACATGGGCGCGCAGGTCGATGCCCTCCTCCGCCATCTCGGCGGCCAGCGCACAGGGATCGCCACCGCAGTTTTCCAGGCCATCGGTCACCAGGATGATGTCCGCGGACTCGGCCGTGCGCGGGATCATCTCCCGGGCCCTGGCCATGGAGTCGGTCAGCGGCGTCATGCCCTGCGGATTGAGATCGTGGATCGTGCGCGCGATCTCGTCACCCTCGTGGGTACCCAGCGGCAGCACGGCCTCGATGTCGTCGCAGTCCCCTCGGCGGGTATGCCCGTAGGCCACCACACCGAAGGGAATGCTGGCGTCGCGACTGGCCGCGAACTCGTCGACCACCTCGCGCGCCACCTCGATGCGCGACTTGTCGTCTTCCATCCTCGCCCACATGGACCCCGAGGCATCGAACACCATGATGCTCACGTGATCATCGGCCATCACCGGCGACGCCACGCCGAATGCGCCGGCCAGCAAACCGCCGGCCACGGCCCGGCGCCAGAGTTTTCCGTACATTGTCCGCTCCCCTCAGTGCCATTGATTGGCCCGATGTTCCCCTTGAGAGGATCGCGCAATGCACAAAAGAACGCCCCCTCCAAAAGGAGGGGGCGACACGGCTCAAAGCCCGTTCAGCGAGGCCGGTCCTGGCCCTGCCGCCCTGCGATCCACGGCAGAAACAGCAGGCTCTCCAGCGGACCGCGGTGGAACCGTGAACGCCACAGGACCGCGAAGGCGGCGAAGGCCGCCATCGCCAGCAGGGTCACCACGGTCGCGATCGCGGGGGAGTCCATCACGTGGTCGTCCAGGCCCGAACTCTCGAGTGTCTCCCGCAGCATCCAGAGCACCAGGAGGTGGGTCACGTAGAAGGTCAGCGCCAGCTGCCCGGACGCGATCAGGGGCCACAGCCAGCGGCGCGTCCGATCGGCGAGGAGCAGGCACAGCCCCAGTACCGCGCCGGCGGTCAGCACCGAGCCGGCCAGCCACAACAGCATCTGACTGTGAGGCTGCGTGACCAGCAGCCGGTTCCAGCCCCAGTCGTCGGCATCCACTCCCAGCGCCCGCTGCAGCCCGGCGCTGGCCAGCAGCACCCCGGCCGTCCCCACCGCCCCGACCACGACCAGACGCCGGCGCACGGCGGTACTGCGCAGATCGAGCCGGCCCAGCCACATCCCGACCGCAAACGGCACGATCCAGGTCACCAGCGGATACGGGCCGGACAGCACCAGACGGTGCAGCATCTCGCCCGCGGCAAGCCCCGGCATCACGGGCGAACGGTCGAACACCTCGGGGCTAGTCAGCTGCCCGTGCAGAAAGATCGCCGGACCGAGAGCCAGCATCAATGCAGCGATGGCCAGCAGTCCGGGTGACGGCATGCGCAGCATGGCGATCGCCAGCACGAACAGAGCCGCGTAGGCCGGCAGGATCACGTAGATGGCGTCGGGCTCCAGGGCTTGCAGCCCGAGCCCGATCAGGAACAGCAGCGCGGCCCGCCACAGCAACTGGGCCTCGGCCCCGCCGCGTCGCGGACGCCGCGAGGCGGCCAGGAAGGATACGCCCACCCCGGCCAGCAGCATGAACAGCACCGACGCCCGACCCTGAGGCAACGCGTACAGCTGCCCGCCGAGCGTCTCCAGGCCCACCGGCCCGACATGCGCCGACAGCATGCCGGCCACGGCCAGCGCACGCGCCAGATCCAGGCCCTCCAGGCGCGATGCCGAGAGGGCGGTCATGCGGCCACCCTGCTCGCGCCAGCAACTTCGGCCCCGAGCTCGAAGTTCGGGGTTATGTGTCGAAAAGCGACAGGTCGGCGCGACCCATGTGGCACATTGCCACACCCGCGGCACCCGGGCGTACGGCGCCCCCCGCGAGCCCGGATCCGGATTCGTTGTGTCCCCGTCCAGTCCATGCCGGAGGGTCTAGCAAATCGCCGGCCACTCCGGGAACGGACAGGTCTCCGGGTCGATCAGGCCTGAATGTTGACGCTGGAGCCGGTGGTATCCGGGCCCGTGCTGGCCAGGCTGCCGTCCGCCATGAAGGTGGAGCCCATCTCTTCCTCGGCGCCCGGTTCGTCCTGCGCGGCGCCGTTATCCGGGTTGCCAGAGCCGGTGTCCGTCGAGGAATCGCCCGCCTGCATCTCCGAATCGACGGACAGTCCGGTATCGATCTCGCCCGCGGACTGCGTCGCTTCGGTGCCGCCAATTCCGGAGGTACTCCCGGTGTTGCCGGTGGAACCGGTCGGAGCCGCCGGGCTCTGGGTAGCGGCCGCCTGGGTGGCGTTCTGTGCGGGCTGGGCCTGCCCCATGGCCGGGCTGGCTGCGGCCTGAGCCGGCTGCGCCGCCTGCATGCCTCCCTGTGCGCCCGCCTGGGCCGGTTGGGCCTGCTGCGCCGCGGCCATGCCGGCGGCCTGCCCGGTCGCCTGGCCCGCCGGGTTCTGCCCGGCCGCGGCCGCGGGGCCCTGGTTCCCGGCGCCATTCGGTCCGTTCATGCCCGCCGTCTGGGCCATGGTGGCCGGATTGGGTCCGATACTGTTGATCATGGCGTGCTCCTGCTCGAAAGGTTTTCCCGCTCCAAATGAACGGAGCCGGGGCAACCTTGCCAAGCGAAACGCATGCCAGAATCTTCCCGAGCACGGCCGCGCCGCTCCATGCGGCGCCCCGGATCCTCACGCATCCCCGGATCGTTCCAGTGTCCCCGGAGCACCCTTGCCGATCATTTCCGGCATTCGGCATGCGGCAACCGGGTCATTTCTGCCCCAGTTCCTCCAGTGCCGCCTGGAGGTCGCGGACGATCGCCCGTTCATCCCCGCCGGCGGTCGTCGGATCCACCGGGTCCCCGATCACGATGCGCACCTTCCCGCCCGGCCGCGGGAGACGCTGCCCCGGGGCCATCACCTCGCGGGTGCCCTCGATCCACACGGGCACGACGGGGACGGGCTGCGCGGCCAGCACCAGCCCGATGCCGGGACGCAGGGGCTGCAGGCTTCCGTCCGGCGAGCGCTGGCCCTCGGGGAACCAGATCAGTCCGTGACCGCGCTGCAGACTGGCCGCCGCAAGGGCCAGGCTGCGACGCGGCGCGGCCCCCGGGTCCACCGGCAGGATCCGCGCCGTGCGGCTGAAGGCCCGCGACAGCGGGCCGGTGAACAGGTAACCCTGGAAACCGGCCCAGTACAGCGACTCGAGACGCTGCCGGTCCAGCGCCGGCAACAGCGCGAGCGCATCGACGAAGCTGAGATGGCGCGGGGCGATCACGTACGGTCCGTTCGCGGGGAACCGACCGTGCACCTCCACGCGCATCAGCAGCCGTGAGAGCACCCGCGCGCCGGCCAGCAACACCATCCCCGCGGCGCGGCGCAGCGGACCGGGCGGTTCCAGGGCGGTCTGCTGGTCGGCCTCCAGCAGCGACTCCGGATCCGCGAGCTGTTCCTTCAGATCGGCCTGCCCCTCGCGGGCCACCCCCGCGGCCGCCGCCTCCTGCAGCAGATCGCGCACCGTCTCGACCCGTTCGATCGCCGTGTCGTCCAGATCGATCCCGGCGCGATCCTGCAGCGCCAGGGTCAGGTCGACCCAGCTCAGCGAATCGATGCCCAGTTCGTCGGCCAGCCCGGTGTCCGGGGTCAGGCGCCGGTCGTGGAAACGCTCGGCGAGGTAGTTCCAGGTGCGCTCCGCGCCCGGGTCGGACAGCAGCTGCTGATCCTCCGGGGCCATGGATTCCGGCGACACCGGCTCCGGACGGGCCCGCGAGACCGCGTCCTCGCGCCCCAGCTCCTCGAACAGCTCTTCCAGCTTGTGCCGGCGCAGCTTGCCCAGACGCGTGCGCGGCAGGGGATCGAGCGCGACGCGCACCACGCCCGGGCGATGATGGGTGGGCAGCGACTTCGCCGCTTCATTGACGGCCTCGCGCGTGCGCCGTTCGAGCTCCTCGCCGGCGGCCTCACGCATCAGGCCCGCATCCGGCACCGCCACGACCGCCAGCCGGTCGTCATGCTCCAGCACGCCCGCCTCGCGGATCCCTTCGGCCGACTGCAGCGCGCCCTCCACACGTTCGGGATCGATGTTCTCGCCACCGGAGAGCACGATCATGGCGGATTCCCGACCGTGCAGATAAAGGAACCCATCCGCATCGATCTCGCCGGTATCTCCGGTACGGTACCAGCCGTCCGCGTCCAGGACCTTCGCCGTCTTGTCCGGGAGATTGAGATAGCCGGCGAACACGTTCGGCCCGCGGGCCATCACCTCGCCACGGCCGTCGCCGGAGCCACCGTCGTCGATGGCCAGTTCGACCCCCGGCAGCGCCACCCCCGCGGCGTCCAGACGCACCCGCTCCGGGGGGTTGTAGGTGAGAATCGGCGAGGTCTCGCTGAGGCCGTAGCCGGTCGCCACCTCCCAGCCCAGTGCCTGCAGGTTGCGGCCCAGCGCGGGGTCGAGCGCCGCGCCCCCGGCCACCACCATGCGCAGACGCGGCGCCAGGCGCTGATGCAGACTCCGGAACAAGCGCCGACCCAGGCGCAGGCCGAAGCGCTGGCGCGCCTGTTTCGACAGGCCCAGCATCGCGCGGAAAAGCAGCGCCGGTACCCGCCCCCGGCTGGCAACGCGATCCTGCAGCGCCTTCCACACGGCCTCGTAGAGCCGGGGCACGCCCAGCATCACGGTCGCCTCGCCATCACGCAGGCCGCGCACGATCTGTGGCCCGACCAGGGAAAACGGCACGATGATGGAGGCCCCCAGGGTCAGCGGCACGAGGATGCCGACCGTGAACGGATACACGTGGTGGAACGGCAGCGGCACCAGCACTCGATCCTTATGGTCCGCGACCTCTTCGGCGCACAGGGCCTCCACGTTGCTGGCCAGGTTGCGGTGGGTCAGCGGCACGCCCTTGGGCGGACCGGTGGTGCCGGAGGTGTAGAACACCGCGGCCACATCCCCGGCCTGAGCGATCGAGTCGGCGGGCTCGGCCTGCAGCAGGCTCGCCCAGGCATTCGGGGCATCCTCTGCGGCGTCGAACAGGCGGACCTGCCAGTCACCGGGGACATCCGCCAGCCGCTCTTCCAGCCCCGAGGTGGTGAAGACGAAGCGCGGGCCCGAATCCGTCAGGGCGTGGCGCAGGTCCTCGGACGGCATCTGCGTATCCAGGGGCACCACGCTGCCGCCGGCGTTCATCACGCCCAGCGCCGAGACGATCCAGTCCGGACTGTTGGGGGCCAGCAGCACCACGCGGTCCCCGCGTTCCAGGCCCGCCGCGCGCAGCCCGGCCGCCAGTCTCGCGGCCCTTTCGAGCAGTTCGGCCCGCTCGGTGGTCTCGTGGCCATCGCGGGTCATGGCCACCACCGCCTCGCGACCCGACTCGGGGGAACGCGAGGCGAGGAGTTCGTCGACGGTCTGAACGCTCATCCGCTGGCCTCCGGCGGGACGGCGCCCGCGCAACGTGGTGGGCAGTGCGGTTTCCATCATACGCATTGACAGGATTCGTCACGAAACCCCAATCTTCTGGCTAACGACAAGACTGCAGGGGGTTCCGTTGAACGCCACCGAGCTGCCCCCGTACCCGCGCGATGGCTACCTCCCGATCGAGGACCACGGGCTGATCGGCGACGGCACCACCGCGGCCCTGGTGGGGCGCGACGGCTCCATCTCCTGGCTCTGCGTCCCGCGGTTCGATTCCGACGCCCTGTTCTGCGGCCTGCTGGACCATCGCAACGGCGGTTCCTTCACGGTGGCCCCGGAAAACCTGACCGCTGCCACGCAGCGCTACGAGCCGGACACCGGGGTGCTCGTAACGGACCTTTCGGGGCCGGAGGGACGCGTCCGCGTGACCGACGCGCTGACCTTCCGCGCCGGCGCCGACCTGTCCGAAGATGCCCCCGCCGGGCGCGGCGAACTCCTGCGGATGATCGAGGTGGTGGAGGGGCGCGTGCGCCTGCGGGTCCGGCTGGAACCGCGCGGTGACACCGAGTGCCGACCGCATGCCGCGGGCCTGCAGCTGCGCCTGCAGCGTCGCCCGGAGCTCGAGCCGCACCTGACCTCCTCGCTCCCGCTGGCCGGGCTGGACACCACCCACGAGCTGTCCGCGGGCGAACGCCACCACCTCGTCCTCAGCTGGGAATCCGCGGGGCACCGCTTCCATCCCCGCCCGCCGGAAGAACTCCTCACGGACACCATCGCGGTGTGGCGCGACTGGATGCGCTCGTTCCGCTACCAGGGTCCGCAGACGGCACTGGTCCGCCGCTCCGCGATCACCCTGAAGATGATGGATTACACCGCGACCGGTGCGATGATCGCCGCGCCCACCTCCTCCCTGCCGGAGGCGATCGGGGGACCACGCAACTGGGATTACCGCTATGCCTGGATCCGCGACGCGGCGTTCTCGGTCTATGCGCTTGCCCAGATCGGCATGGGGCACGAGGCCGAGGGTTTTCTTGGCTGGGTACTCGATGCGGTGGACCGCGCCGGGCGGCCACGCGTGCTGTATGACGTGGACGGCCACGCTCCGCCACCGGAATGGCACGACCCCGGACTCGAGGGCTACCGCGGGTCTGCGCCGGTGCGGTGGGGCAATGCCGCCGCCGAGCAACGCCAGCATGACGTGTTCGGCGAGATCATGGACTGCGCCTGGCAATGGGTGCGTCGCGGCGGCGCACTCGAACCCGCGCTATGGGACCGGCTGCGGCGCCTCGTGGAAGCGGCGGCGAGGGAATGGCAGACGCCCGACCACGGGATCTGGGAGGTGCGTACGCCGGGGCGCCCGTTCACCTATTCCGCGGCGCTGTGCGCGGTGGCACTGGACCGGGGGGCGCGCATGGCCCGGTCCATGGGCATGGAGGCCGATGCCCGACGCTGGGAACTCGAGTACGAGCGGATCCGTACGGCCATCCTCGAGCAGGCCTGGGACCCGCAGCAGCAGACCCTGACCGAACACCTCGGCGGCGGCGGGATCGACGCCAGCCTGCTGGCCCTGCCCCTGCGGCGGGTGATTCCCGCCGACCATCCGCGCATGATCGCCACCACTCGCGCGGTGGTGCGTCGGCTGGGCGCCGGCGACGGACTGCTATTCCGCTACCTTCCCGATGAATCCCCCGACGGACTGGCCGGCCACGAGGGTGCCTTCCTGCTGTGCAGCTTCTGGCTGGCCGACAACCTTCTGGCCCAGGGCGAACGGGACGCGGCGATGGAGCTCTTCGACTCACTGTGCGCCCGGGCCAGCCCGCTGGGCCTGCTGCCGGAACAGATCGACCCGGCCAGCGGGGCGTTTCTCGGCAACTTCCCGCAGGCCTTCAGTCACGTCGGGCTGATCTCCACCGGGATCAACCTGGGCCGGACCTGATCCGCAACCGGGCCGGCCGGGCGTTCCGGTGGCGGCGCTTTCGTGCTATGAGAGAGAGGTGAGCGCTCGACCCGTCGCAACCTACCGTCTCCAGCTGCATCCGGGGTTCACCCTGGATGACGCGGCCGCGGTCGTGCCGTATCTGGCGGATCTGGGGATCAGCCATGTCTACCTGTCGCCGTTCCTGCAGGCGGTGTCCGGCAGCACCCATGGCTACGATGTCGTCGACCCGGGCCGCGTGAATGCCGAACTGGGCGGCGAGGCGGCGCGGCAGCGGCTGAACGTGGCCCTCGCCCGCGCCGGCATGGGACAGGTACTGGACATCGTCCCCAATCACATGGCGATCGCCGGCGACCAGAACCCCTGGTGGTGGGATGTCCTCGAAAACGGGCCCTCCAGCCGCCACGCTCCCTGGTTCGACGTCGACTGGGAAGCCGCGGAAGAGCGCTGGCCCGACAAGGTGCTGCTGCCGGTCCTGGGCGACCATTACGGCCGCATCCTCGAGGCGGGCGAACTGCAGCTGCGGTTCGCCGAAGGCCGGTTCACGCTGCACTATTACGAACACCGTTTCCCCGTCGACCCCTCCTCGCTGCATGACCTGCTCCAGCGGGTCTACCGGCGCAGCGGCCCGGAGCTGCTCGGTTTTCTGGCCGAGTCCTGCGCACGCCTGCCACGCCCGCGGGTAACCGGCGGCGAGCCGGCCGAACGGCGCCGGCGCGACCAGGAGGTGATCCAGCGACTGCTGGACGAGACCTGCCGCGACAATGCCGGGACCCGGGCCGCCGTGCAGGCCGAGGTCGATGCCATCAACGCCAGCCCCGATGCGCTGGACGCCCTGATCGGTGAACAGAACTACCGGCTTGCCTGGTGGCGCACCGCCGCAGAGGATCTGGGCTACCGCCGCTTCTTCGACATCAACGACCTGGCCGGGCTGCGCGTGGAGCGACGCGAGGTCTTTGACGCGATCCATGAGCTGCCCCTGCGCTGGACGGCCGAAGGCACCGTGGACGGTCTGCGGGTCGACCACCCCGACGGGATGCGCGACCCCGAAGAATACTTCCGGCGCCTGCGCGAGGCCTGCCCGGAGGCCTGGATCGTGGCGGAGAAGATCCTGGAACCCGGCGAGCGCCTGCCGCCACAGTGGCCGATCGCGGGGACCACGGGCTACGACTTTCTGAACCGGGTCCAGGGCCTGTTCGTGGATCCCGCCGGGGAGCCCCCGATGACCTCGCTGTACGAGAACTTTACCGGGGAGCCCGCGGATTTCGGCACCGTAGTGGTCGCGAGCAAGCGCCAGGTCCTGCGCGAGCTTCTGGGCAGCGAACTCCACCGGCTGACCTCGCTGTTCGTGCTGATCTGCGAACGTCATCGCCGCCACCGTGATTACACCCGCGAGCAGCTGCATCACGTGCTGCTGGAGGTCGCCGCCCGCTTTCCCGTCTACCGCACCTACCTGGCGCGGGACGCCGACCTGACCGAGGCCGATGCCCGCTGCATCCGCAGCGCCATCGAACAGGCGCATGCCGAAGCCCCGGAGCTGGATGCCGAGCTCCTGGACTTCCTGCGCGCCCTGCTCTCGCTGGAGGTGGATGGGGAACAGGAGGCCGAGCTGGCCCTGCGCTTTCAGCAGCTCACCGGCCCGGCAATGGCCAAGGGCGTGGAGGACACCGCCTTTTACCGGTTTCATCGGCTGGTCGCGCTCAACGAGGTGGGCGGCGCGCCGGACCGGTTCGGGGTATCCCCCGCGGATTTCCATCGCGCCTGTCACGACGCCCTGGACCGGCACCCGGACGCCATGCTCGCCACATCCACCCACGACACCAAGCGCAGCGAAGACGTGCGGGCCCGCCTGCTGCTGTTGTCGGAGATCCCGCAGGACTGGGGCCGTACCGTGGAGAAATGGCGCGAGCGCAACGCCCGTCACCGTGCGAGTACCGGTCCCGACCCCGCGACGGAATACCTGATCTACCAGACCCTGGTGGGCGCCTGGCCCATCGACCAGGAACGCCTCTGCGCCTACCTGGAGAAGGCCATACGCGAAGCGAAGCAGCACACGCGCTGGACCCGGACCGACCCGGACTACGAACGGGCCGTAATGGATTTCGCCCGCGGCCTGCTGGAGGACCGGGCATTCGTCGAGGCGCTCGAGGCCTTCGTCCGGCCGCTAGTGGCGCCCGGACGGGTCAACAGCCTGGCGCAGACCCTGATCAAGTGCATGGCACCCGGAGTGCCGGACACCTACCAGGGGACGGAGCTGTGGGACCTCAGCCTGGTGGACCCCGACAACCGGCGGCCGGTCGATTTTCGGCTACGCCGTGAGCAGCTGGCCCGACTGGACGTGCTGTCGCCCGCCGAGATCCTGGAGCGCGCCGATGAAGGCCTCCCGAAGCTGTGGCTGCTGCGCGAGGCGCTGGCCCTGCGTCGGCGGCGGCCCGGGGCGTTCGGGGCCGACGGCAGCTATCAGCCGGTCGCCGCCCGGGGCCCCCGGGCCGACCACGCCGTAACCTTTTTGCGCGGCGACCAGGTGCTGACCCTGGTGCCCCGGCTGATACTCCGACTGGCCGACGACTGGCAGGACACCGTACTTCCCCTGCCACCGGGACACTGGCGGAACGTCCTCACGGGGGAAGACCTCGAAGGCGGGGATATCCCGCTCGCGGCTCTGCTGGCCGGGTTCCCGGTCGCCCTTCTCGAGCGGGTGGGGGAGCCACAGTGACGCGGGTGACGGTCTGGGCCCCGCACGCCGCCCACGTCACGCTGGAATGCGCCGGCGAACGGTTCCCGATGGCGCGCCGCGAGGGTGGCTGGTGGGCGGTGGACGCGCCCGCCCTGACGCACGGCGTGGACTACGCCTTCCGGGTCGACGATCGCGGCCCCTTCCCGGACCCGCGTTCACCCTGGCAGCCACAGGGCGTCCACGGGCCGTCGCGCTGGCTGGAGCATTCCCGGTTCCACTGGAACGATGCCGGATGGCGCGCCCCGCCGCTGGCCTCCGCGGTCATCATGGAGATCCACGTGGGGACCTTCACGCCGGCCGGCACCTTCGATGCGGTGATCGACCGTCTGGACCACCTCGTCCGGCTGGGCATCACCCACATCGAGCTGATGCCGGTGGCCGAGTTTCCCGGCGAACGCGGCTGGGGCTACGACGGGACCAGCCTGTTCGCCCCGCATCACGCCCTGGGCGGCCCGGACGGCCTGAAGCGCCTGGTGGACGCCTGCCACCGGCACGGCCTCGCCGTGCTCCTGGATGTCGTGTACAACCACCTGGGTCCGGACGGCAATTATCTCGGTCAGTTCGGTCCCTATTTCACCGACACCTACAGCACGCCCTGGGGCGATGCCGTCAACCTCGATGGCCCCGACAGCGACGAGGTGCGGCGCTTTATCCTCGACAACGCCCTTATGTGGCTGCGCGACTATCACTTCGACGGCCTGCGCCTGGACGCGGTCCATGCCATCGTCGACACCTCCCCCATCCATCTGATGGAGGCCCTGGCCGACGAGGTTCGGCGTCTGGAGACGCAGATCGGCCGACCGCTGATGCTGATCGCCGAAAGCGATGCGAACGATCCGCGCCTGATCCGGCCGGTCGAGGTCGGCGGCTACGGCCTGGATGCGCAGTGGAACGAGGACTTTCACCATGCCCTGCACGCCCTGCTGACCGGCGAATCGCAGGGCTATTTCGCGGATTTCGGCCGACTTGAGCACTTTGCCCGCGTGCTCGACCGCGGCTTCGCCCTGGACGGCCGCTACTCCCGCTACCGCCGGCGGGCGCACGGCCGGCCGGCCAGTGACGTGCCGGGGCGACGTTTCGTCGGCTGCCTGCAGAACCACGACCAGATCGGCAACCGGGCCACCGGCGAACGCAGCAGCCATCTGCTGTCGCACGGTCTGCTGAAAGTCGGGGCCGCGCTGGTGCTGACCTCGCCGTTCATCCCCCTGCTGTTCCAGGGCGAGGAATGGGCCGCGTCCACGCCGTTCCTGTATTTCACCGACCACCGCGACGCGGAACTGGCCGCAGCGGTGCGCGAGGGTCGCCGCAAGGAATTCGCCGGGTTCGGCCACGATCCCGCGCGCATCCCCGACCCGCAGGCCGCCGAAACCTTCGAGCGCTCGCGGCTCGACTGGGACGAACCGCTGCAGGAACCCCATGCGGACATCCTCGAGTGGCACCGCGCCCTGATCCGGCTGCGCCGTTCCCGAGCCGCCCTCGCCGACGACCGTCTCGACCGCCTGCGCGTGGAATTCGACGAATCCCGCCGCTGGCTCCTGCTGCTGCGTCCGGATCTGGTGGTGGCCTGCAATCTCGCCGCCCGGCCGCGGACCCTCACCCTGCCCCCGGAGGCCTCGCACCTGTCCCTGCACCTGCGTTCCGAGCCGGACATCCGGCTGGATCACACCGGGCTCCGGCTGCCCGCGGAAGCGGTCGCCGTGCTTGCCGGGCCGGACGCGCCGCAGGACTGAGAACGTGACGCACCACCCTTTTTGCCAGCGGCTCCCGGAAACACCACCTGCGTCCCCCGGCCCGGGCGACTACACTGGGCCCCACGCTCAACACCGGCCCTCCCCATGACGCACGATCCAGCCACCCCTCCGGCATCGGAAGTCAGCGACGTCAACCAGCGCTTCTACGACCAGCTATGGGCGGACAGCCGGCTGGTGCGCCCCGAACGCTTCAACACCTGGGACCTGGTTTCCGGCCTGGCCCGGAGTCACGACCGGCGACTCGAGGTCGGCCCCGGCATGCGCCCGCGACTGCCCATCGAGAACACCCACTTCGTCGACATCAGCCCGCCGGCGCTGGACACCCTCGCCGCCGAGGGCGGCATCACCCATACCGCACCGGTCTCCGAGCTGCCGCACGCCGACGACAGCTTCGGTCTGGTGAGCGCCCTGGACATCATCGAGCACGTGGAGGACGACGAGGCGGCACTGGCGGAGATCAGCCGGGTGGCCGAACCCGGCGCACAGGTCCTGCTCTCCACCCCGCTCCACCCCGAATACTGGACGCCGTTCGACGACATCGTCGGCCACTATCGCCGCTATGAACCCGACCGCCTCATGGACCTGCTCGACCACCACGGGCTGGAGGTGGAACAAAGCGCGATCTTCGGCATGAAACCCCGCTCTTCGCGGCTGAACGACCTGGGCATGTGGTTCCTCGAGCGCCACCGGCCCGTGGCCATGAAGGTCTATAACCGCTTTCTCATGCCCCTGGGCCTGCGCCTGCAGAAACCGCTGAAACTCCATTCCGGCATGGTCGCCACCGACGGCGTCGAAGAAGTCTTCCTGGTCTGCCGGCAACGTTGATGAGACCCGCGCCCCAGCCGCGTACTTTTCAAGGCACGGGTGTTCCGGCCAGACTGTAGCCCTGTCCACCCCGCAAGGCCCCTCCCATGCGAATGCATCACTGCGCGCGCCCGCTGCTCCTCGTCGCCATCATCCTGCCGCTGGCCAGTGGCTGCGCGGCCGTCAGCGTGGCCAGCTCGGCCACCAGCGCCGCCGTCAGCGTCACCACCGGCACCGTCAAGGCCACCGGCAGCACCGCCGCCGCCCTGGGGCGCACCATCACCCCCAGCGGCGAGGAAGACGCGGAGGAAGACTAGGCCAGGGCCGGGCCACGGCACGGGGCAGGTTCCACCGCGCCGGGCCCATTGCCTGAGAGTTCAGACCGTTCCTCGAAGGGTCTCTCGCAGCATGGACATGGGCTGTGGCCGTCCAAACAGATAGCCCTGGGCATAGTCACAGCCCAGATCGCGGAGCATATCGGCCTGCTCCTGCGTTTCGACGCCCTCGGCCAGGACCGTGATCTTCATGGAACGGGCCATGCCCACTACAGCGGTCACGATGTCCCGATCCACCGCCCCCTCGACCAGATTCGTGACCATGGATCGATCCAGCTTCACCTTGTGGATCGGCAAGCGCCGCATGACCGCCAGATTCGAACAGCCGGTGCCGAAATCGTCGATTGCAACGCGGGCCCCTTCGGCCCCGAGCCACTCCAGAACTCGGTACATTTCCTCCGGGCAGCGCGATAATGCGGTTTCGGTCACCTCCAGCTCGATACGATCCAGCCCCACCTGATGCGATGCCGCGATGCCCTGGAGGACGCTCGCCAGATCCTGGTCGCCATTTGCCGGTGGGTGCACCTGGAGAGGCGAGACGTTCACGGCGAAGCGCAGATCCCCGCCGTCGGGCAACAAGGACTCACCGGAAAGCCCGGCCACCTCCCGCATGGCCAGGTCGAATATGTACGTGCCGAGATCATCGATCAAGCCCGACTGTTCCGCCAGACGCACGAAGACATCCGGACGCACCCGGGAGCCGTCGCCGCGAACCCAGCGAGCCAGAGCCTCCAGCCCCACCAACCGGCCGGTTGCCAGCGCCACCTGCGGCTGCCACTCCAGCGTGATGTCTCCGTTCTCCAGGGCCGCTCGCAGATCGTCCAGCATCTGCACACGTTCGACGAACTGGTCATAGCCCGAGGCCGAAAAGAAGCGGTAACCCGCACGCTGTTCGGCCTTGGCCTCGTAAAGGGCATTGTCGGCGGCCATCAGCAGGCTCTCGCCCGTATCTCCGTCGGCGGGAAATCGACTGATTCCGGCTGAGCCCGAGGTCCGCACCTCGTCGTGGCCCCCCAGGGAAAAGGGCCGGTTGAGCGCCGAAAGCACCCGCTCCATGACGACACTCGCGGATTCTCCGTCACCGCAGTCAGGCAGCAGCAGCGCGAACTCGTCCCCGCCAAAGCGCGCCACCGTATCCACTTCGCGTACCGCCCCCTGCAACGTGTCCGCGACCTGCTTCAGGAGCTCATCTCCGGCCGCGTGCCCGCGCGTGTCGTTCACCTCTTTAAAGCCGTTGAGATCAACGAAGGCCACTGCCAGTCCCTTGCCTTCGCGCCGCGCATCGCGCATCGCCTGTTCCAGCCGGTCCATGAAAAGCTGACGGTTCGGCAGACCGGTCAGCGCATCGTGATAGGCGAAATAATGCAGCCGCTGGCGCATCTCTTCATGTTTGGTGGCGTCCGAAAACACCCCGACGTAATAGTGGATCTCTCCGTCGTCACCGCGGATGACGTTGATGTGCAGCCATTCCGGATACACCTCGCCGTTCTTCCGGCGGTTCCAGATCTCGCCTTCCCAGGCATCTGTCTTATTCAGCGCCTTCCACATACCGGCGTAGAAACCGGCGTCCTGAGCACCGGAATGTAACAAGGCGGGGGTCTCGCCAAGGGCTTCCTGACGAGACCAGCCCGTGGTTCGCTCGAAGGCCGGATTGACCTGGACGATGCGCTGCTGCGCATCGGTGACCATGATCCCCTCGCTGGTTGCCTCGAACACGGCCGTCGAGATCCGCCGCTGTTCCAGTTCCTCGCGATAATCCGCGAGCAGGCGCTCGAGTTCATCCCTTTGCTGCGCCTCGCGGCGGAGCAGGCCATCGGCGATCGACAGGCGTGACACCACGCCCAGGAAGTCGCCCCCTGTGTCCGCCACCGGCAGGAAATCGACCGCACGCCGATCCATCTCCTGCAGCGCCTCTCTCAACGAGAGGTCATGTGCCAGCGCGGGCTCCGGCCGCTGCACCACAAGAAGATCGGCGAAGATCCGCTTGGGGAACAGGGCTGCGGCACGTGGGGTCACCAGCCCCTGGTACTGCCCCGTCTCGTCGATCACCACGAACACGGGATGGTCACCCTGTCGGGCGATCTCGTCGTAGCACGCAAATGCATCGACCCGCAGTGCACCCGCATCCAGGCAGTCCGAAAGTGCCAGCCCCTCCATGCGCTACTGCTCCCGTTCCAGGTCCAGGTCCACCTCGACCTGAAGGTCGAGCTGAATGATTTCTTCCGCCCCCATCAAGGGCTTGATCTCGGTGAGCACGAAATCTCGGACCTGATCTTCGGAAATCTTCCGCAGGATCGCACTGCGCACGAGGATGTCACCGATAACCTCGTCATCGGTCTCCACGTGCTGAACTGCCCGGACCGCCAGCAGTTCCAGCGCCCTCCCCACCGCCACGTATCCGATCGGCGACTCGCGGCCCAGTACGAGACCATCGTCAATCGGGGGAAGTACAAACTCGCGCAGACTCGCGCGTATACGGTGTCGCCGCCGATACTGGCCCGTTGTGCCCATGTCCCTTCTCCTCTCTCTCGCGGGCGGCCCTCTTCACGGCTTCATGCCTGCAGGAAGAACCCTCCGACGTCTCCGGTACCCTTTCAGACCCTGCCGCCCCCCCCGGCAGGCCTTTTCGTCATCAACCCCGTTCGTCTATCCCGCGCATGAAACGGCCTTGCCTTGCGCCATCAGCATCGGCCGTGACCCGGAATTCTGAATACCCCCCCTATTATCAGCGCATTCTACTTTATCGGAACAGGTTCCGCATTGTCCCCGAATCCGGCACCATGTCCGTCACGCTTGGTGAGGCAAGCCACTCATGATCCCGTTCTTCCGCCGCCACACCGCGACCGGCACTTTGGACGCCATCTGGATCGCGGAACGAGCCGGCGCGCCCATGACCGCCTACGACCGCATCCGGGTCGACGGAGCGGGCCTGCAGGGGGATCGCTACCGCCACGGTCGCGGGCACTGGCACACGGTCGAGGCCTGTCGCGTCACCCTGATCGGCACCGAGGAACTCGAACGGGCCGGACGCCGCGCGCGACGCCTGCGCCAGCCCGCCGAGCCTGCGCCCGGCGAACACCGTCGCAATCTGGTGGTCTCCGGCCTGGGACGCAGCCCGCGGGAGGGCGAGCTGCGGATCGGCGAAACGCGCTTCATGATTGAACGGCCCCGGCCACCCTGCGGCTGGCTCAACCAGGTCGTTGGCTACAACCTTGCGGCCGCCCTGCGCCACGACAGCGGCATCTGCCTGCGTCCAATGGAGGGTGGGATCCTGCAGGTCGGTGATCCCGTGGAGTGGCACGCGGTCGCGCGGGACGGTCCCGGCGAGCCATGACATGACCACGAGGGGCCGGACTCAGAGCGGCCGCCACGCCTCGTAGCCGCAGCTCATGCAGTGGTAGAGCGCCTCGTAGTGCCCTGCTCGCGTCGCGCTCTCGCGGATGGTGCCCTCCTGAAACGTGAACCCGCGCAGGGTGCAGCGGGGACATTTCTCGATCGGGTCGCGCGGGGGCCGCGGCTCCTCGGGCTTGCGCGCGGCCCCGGCGCCGTCCTGTTCCTCTGCGGCGTCGAGCGCCTGATTCAGCTCGCGGGTCAGTTCCGTCACGAGCTGCCGGGCCGCCGCGGGGTCATCGCGGGTCAGCGCCTCCAGGCGCGAGAGCTGGTCGCGGACGTTGCGCAGTCGGGCTGCCAGTTCGGACATGCGGGTCTCCTGAGCCTCCGTTTCTGCACGATACCCGGGTTCGAACCCGGTCCGCCACAGGACAGCGGAATCGACACGTCCTCGTGGTTGAGACTTGAATGGCCAGCTGGGTTCGGGAAAGGATATGGTCATGAAGCCGCTGCTGGTCATAAAAACAGGCACCAAGATCCCGTCCCTTGCGGATTATCCGGGGGACTATGACCACTGGATCGCGCAAGCGATGGGCTGGCCGCTACAAAACACGATGTCAGTCGACGTGCAGTCCGGCGCCCCTCTGCCTGAACCGGGCGCCGTGGCTGGAGTGGCCATCACGGGCTCCGGATCCATGGTCACCGAAGAGCTAACCTGGATGGTCCGTACGGCAGCATGGCTGAAAGACACCGTCGATCAGGGAGTATCGGTACTGGGCATCTGTTTCGGGCACCAGTTGCTGGCCTGGTCCCTGGGCGGCGAAGTGGGCTACAACCCCCGCGGTATCGAAGTCGGAACCACCTCGATCACCCTTGACGACGCGGCTTCGACCGATCCGGTGTTCCGTGGTTTACCCCGTCGATTCCCGGCCCAGGTCAGCCACAGCCAGTCCGTCCTCACCCTGCCTCCGGGGGCGGTACGACTGGGCTGGAGTGACATGGATGAGCATCAGGGTTTCCGATTTGGCGAACATGCGTGGGGGCTGCAGTTCCATCCGGAGTTTGATCAGGAAATCGTCCCACATTACGTGGAGTACTACCGGCAAGAACTGACCCGGCAGCAGCTCGGGGCGGATGCTCTCCTGCAAGATGTGACTGCGACACCCGAGAGCGTCCGCGTACTGCAGCAATTCGGACAACGGGTGGCCGGACGAGAGCAGAAACAGCAGCTGACGGCCGACGACTGAGCAGCGTGCCCGACGGCAAGAACGGGGCCTCCCGCGTGCCGCAAATTGCGCGCAGGGGCTTGCATCAACGGACCCGGATCCCCATAATTCGCCTCTCAGTCGAGGCGCCCGTAGCTCAGCTGGATAGAGTACCTGGCTACGAACCAGGCGGTCGGAGGTTCGAATCCTCCCGGGCGCGCCATGATTTCGAGAAAGGGATCAGTGACTTACGGTCGCTGGTCCCTTTTTCATTCGGGGCCTTTCAACCGTCTGTGACCACGCTGCGACCGTTGTGTGACCGGTCTCGATCGGCATCTTCCTGCCTCCTCCGAATTTGGCCGCCTGGCATCGTCCGGTTCGAGCCCTGCCGCCCGCGCACAGGCCTGACACGCGATGACCCGACCAGCCATCCCGCATGAATGCCTGCAACATGTCGTGGAGGGTCTGCCCTGATTCGGCCATCGGACCATACGACCGGCGATCAGGGCCCGACAAGTGCCAGGCGCCTTTGCAGCTCGAGGGCGTTTTCGGATGCAACCCGGCGAAACGTGGAACTGATGCGGGGGTCATCCGCCAAGGTTTGCCAGTACCGAATCGCGGCGTGACAAGTGTTGACCCACACGCCATGTTCACGGGGCAAGGGCAGGTCGGGCTCGAACCTCACGCGTGGCAGTTCACCACCCGGGAGCGGCGCGTACGCCATCGGGAGCATGTCGTAGATCGGGCACAGGAGAAGCCGGCCCTCCTCCGGGCGAAAGGCGAGGTTGCCCAGATGCATGTCGCTATTGGCAATCAGTCGGCCGAACCAGGTGATGTGACGGATGGCTGCAACCGCCTCCGGCGCCAGCAGACGCTTGTCCGCGAGTCCCTGGGCGAGGGCGTCCCATGCCGAAGGCGCATGGCCGAGCAAGGCCGCGTTCACGGTCTCCAGCGTCACGACCGCGCTGCGGCCGAACAGTCCGTGGCGGTCGAAGCGCTCGATCTCCAGGAACGTGCGGCCCTGATGCCGGAGGATTCGGCTGGGCGGACTCTGCACACCGGGCAGCCCCGCGACCGCCTCCAGTGCCAGATGCTCCGCCACCAGCAGATCCGACCAGCGTTGCACGGTCACGGACTCGTCCGCACCCGAAAACTTCACGATGACGTGCGGACTACGACTGCCCTGCAAGTCTCGAAGGGCGGTGAACTTCGGGAACTCACCCGCGGCACTGGAACCCGCAAGGCCCAGTGAGATGGCCTCCTCCGCCGCCTTCACATACATCGCTTCGATTTCATGCGCCCCGAGAATCGGAGGGGGGTCCAGGCGGGCCTTCTGCCAGCCCTTGAATGCGGCATCACCAACAACCAGGTTGCCCGGGAGATCGGACCCCATACGACTCAGAACCCAGAGGATATCGTCGTCACTCCAGGCATCGGGATTGGATGACACCGCGAGGGTGTCCTGCAGGCCATGCGCCAGCTGGCGCCCGAGGTAGCCCTGGGGGCGCATATCGTACAAAGGGTATGGCAGACCGGCCCACCATCCTTCGGGGGTCTCGTCGTCATCCTCCAAAGGCCAATCCGAGCCACCGAAGTCGGCATGGCAGCCCTGCGGCTGCACGGGCGAGATCTCCGTGAGCTCGTCCGGCTGGCCGGCTTCATCAATCACACGGATGGGGATGGGCGCGAAGTCGCCTCGCAGCGCTCTGCGCAGAGCGTAGCGAGTGCGCCGGGCCCGCCCGGCCGCAAGGACGGGCTCGGTCGTCTCCTGCAGCAGGCGATGAAGGGTGGGGACCGACAGCCCCAGTTCGCGGGCAAGATCAGCTGCGCGCGCCGGGGCGAGCCTCGCAAGCGCCAGGCCGAGCCGCTGATGCGCTGCCTCTCGCTTGCTCCTCATCCGACCCCACCTATTGAAATGATTATTGAGAAGATCCTAACCCATCAAAGGGCTGATATGCATCGCTTCCACAGCCTTTGGAGGTGTGCACTGAAACAATTCTTTGACCGAAACGGGGCTCAACCAGGCCAACTCTCGGCCGGACAGGTTTGTGACACGATTTGTGACCAAGGCGGGGCGACACCATCCCGGAGTTCAAGACTCAACCCCGGGAACGCACCATGACCGACTCCCCCGCCCTGAAGAAGTAAGTTGTGAGACACAAGATCGAGACGCTGCACGAAGACGGCCGAGGCCGATCCGGGCCATCGGGAAGGAACCCGGAGGCTCGCGCAACACCGTGTGCAAGTACCCGCGGACCGAGGATAGTGTGAGTGGCTGGGCAGAGACGCATCGGCGGTGGTATCAGCGGCTCGACGGCAAGGCGTTCACGGACCGCTTCGACTCGGGGGCGCATCTGAAAGACACCCTCCGGGACTACCAGCGCCTGTACAACCATCCGATCGGGCAAAAGGCGCCGGGGCATCGAACACCGGTGGGGTCGTCCGAACGGGCACCGGGTAATATTGCAGAGCCTCGTGGTTCACCCGTTGCGCGTAATCTATGAATTCAGGCCCCCAAGCTGTGGGACCGTTCCGGGACACCTGCGGGACAGTGGTCGTTCCCGCCCTCACGTCCACCTCCGAGACCGTCTCAAGTCCCGGCGTAGCTGGCCGCTAACAGGTTGAGGGAGGCCGTATCTCCTCCCCCGAGGAATCGAAATGCTGTCCGGAAATCTGTTCTCCGATCTTGCGCTGCTGCAACGGATCACTCCCCAGTCCAATACCGCCCAGTCCAGTAGCGCGCCACCCGCGTCGGGGCTGCCCCCGGCGGGCTCAAGCTATTCGCTGAACAACGGCAACATCCAGGGCTCGATGGCGGTGGTGGATGGCCAGCGGGTGCATTACGAAGAACGCGTGAAGCTCTTTGGCGGAAGCCAGCAACTGACCCTGACCGACCGCCAGGGAAACGAGGTGTCCGTCCACACTCAACATCATCACCGCGTCGATATCCGGGCCTGACAGCCTGTGCCCCGATCCGGCAGGCAGGCGCTTCACGGTGGGCAAGTCGCCACGTCACCCCCCGCGCGGCACCGGCCGGTACGGCTGGCTGCGAATCCGGTCGTGTTCGTGCATGCGGTAGTGCACGAAGTCGTCCACCGCCTCGAAGTGCATGAACGGGTTGCCCTCTTCTTCCTCGGCCAGCGTCGATTCGGGCTTTTCCGCGTAGTTGTGGCCGGGATGGATGCAGGTGTGCTCCGGCAGGCCCTCGCGCAGGCCCTTCAGGGTGTGGAACATCTGCTCGGGGTCGCCGCCGTGCAGATCGCAACGGCCGCAGCCGAACACGAACAGGGTATCCCCGGTAATCAGGTCGTCGCCGGCCGGCATGTGGAAGCAGGTCGAGCCCGGGGTATGACCGGGGGTGTGCAGCATGCGGATCTCGGTGTCGCCGAGCATGAAGCGGTCGCCACCGTGGTGCAGCTGCGGCTGTTCCAGGTCACGGCCCCAGAACTCCGCCTCGGGCTTGAGCAGGTGCAGACGCGCCGAGGGGTTGTATTCGAGGATCGCCTCGATGCCATTGATGTGGTCGTGATGGCTGTGGGTCAGCAGGATGTCGCTGATCTCCACGTCCTGTTCCCGCGCCTGGCGCAGGATCGCGTCCGGGTCCCAGGCCGGATCCACCACGGCAGCGCGCCGGCTGCCCACATCTTCGATCAGGTAGACGAAGTTCTCCATGGGACCGAGTTCCTGGCGATGGATCCGATAGGGAAGCGCACTGGACTGGGGCATTGGCTGTCTCCGTGGTGATGTCCGTGGTAATGCTGTCGCGATTCCGGCCCGGAACGCGGGCCGGCTACCATGAGGAAGTAAACCTACATCCTGTGGAATCCCGAAACGTCATGCAAAGTTCCGCGCCCGAAGCCGAAAACCCCGAACAGCACTGGCAGGCCCGTTATGACGCGGGCTCGACCCGCTGGGACCGGGGCGAACCCAGCCCTTCTCTGGAGCGCTGGCTGGCGCTCACCGATCTCGCGCCCGGCGCCCATGTGCTGGTGCCGGGCTGCGGCTATGGCCACGAGGTGCCGGCGCTGGCCGAACGCGGCTTCCGGGTAACCGGCCTGGACGTGGCCCCCACGCCGGTCGAGCACCTGCGGGCGGAGCTGGAGCGCCGGGGCCTGCAGGCACACGCGGCGGCCGTACAGGTCGACATGCTCGACTGGATGCCGGAGGCACCCGCGGACGCCATCTACGAACAGACCTCGCTGTGTGCCCTGCCGCCCGCGCAGTGGGAGGCGTACGCCGAGCGCCTGCGGCGCTGGCTGCGCCCGGGTGGCGAGCTGTTCGCCTGTTTCATGCAGACCGGGCGCGAAGGCGGGCCGCCCTATCATTGCGCCCTGCCCGACATGCAGGCACTGTTTCCCGAGGAGCACTGGATCTGGCGCGACGACGCCGGGGCCACGGAGCATTTCAACGGCAAGCATGAAATCCTGCGTCGGCTGATCCGGCGCTGATACGGGCCGCCCGACGGCCGGGAGGTGACCATGTTCCTGCAGCCACCCAGTGGCCTCGACCGCACCCGCGCGGTGCTTCTGGATCTCTCCGGTGTCCTGTATGTCGGGGACAAGGCGCTGCCCGGGGCGGCCGATGCCCTCCGGCGCCTGCACACCGCCGGCTACCCGGTGCGCTACGTCACCAATACCACGCGGCATTCCCGATCCCGCATCGTGCGGGAGATGGCCGCGCTGGGCTTCAGCATCCAGCCGGAGCACCTGGCCACCGCGCCCGCGGCCATTCACGCCCGCCTGCAGGCCGAAGGGCGGCGGCCGCTCCTGCTGCTGAATCCGGATCTCGCGCCGGAGTTCGCGGACCTGCCGACGGAAGATCCCGACGTCGTGGTCATGGGCGACATGGGCGAGGCCTTCGACTATGCCCATCTCAACGGCGCGTTCCGGGTGCTGATGCACGGGGCACCCCTGTGGGTCATGGGACTGAACCGGTATTTCCGCGAAGGGGACGGTCTGTCGCTGGATCTGGGCCCGTTCGTGCGCGCGCTGGAATTCGCCGCCGACGTCACCGCGGAAAACTTCGGCAAGCCGGACCCGCGGCTGTTCCACGCCGCCGTCGCCGATCTGGGACTGCAACCGGAAGAAGTCCTGATGGTGGGGGATGACGTGACCGCCGATGTCGACGGTGCACTGGAGGCGGGCATGGCCGCCTGCCTGGTACAGACGGGCAAGTACCAGCCCGGCGACGAGAACCTGTGCGGTCACCCCGGTGCGGGACTGGCGGGCGATCTGGCGGATGTCGTGGACGGCCTGCTGGATCCCGCCTGCCATCCCGAGCGGGAACGCCCCTGAATGAGGACCGCCCCGACGGACTTCCGGGGGGAGAAGACCGACGGGGCGGATAGGGTACCGGACCACGAACCCGGCACGACCCGCCAGAGCGGGCCGCACCGTTGATCGTGATCAGGCGGCGTCGTTACGGAAGATGAAGTGGTGCCGGGCGCCGCGACGCTCGTCCTGCTGCCGCGCCACCTTCTGCACTTCCGGACGGTTGGCGAACTGCGCCAGGGTGATGCCGTCGAGGAAGTCGTACAGCTGCTGGCTCAGCTCGTCCCACAGCTCGTGGGTCAGGCAGCGGTCACCTTCCTGGCAGTCCTTGTGGCCCTTGCAGCGGGTCACGTCCACCGATTCGTCCACCGCCGTGATGATGTTCGCCACGCTGATCTGATCGGCCCGTTTGGCCAGACGATAGCCACCGCCGGGGCCGCGAACGCCTTCCACCAGCCCGGCCTTGCGCAGCTTCGCAAACAGCTGCTCCAGATAGGACAGGGAGATCCCCTGGCACTGGGAAATGTCGGCGAGGGTCACCGGACCGATCCGGTCGTGAATCGCCAGGTCCATCATTGCTGTCACCGCATAGCGGCCCTTGGTCGAGAGTTTCATGTCTTTCGCCTCCGAAATCGTGGTCGGTATGTCGCCTTGTTCCTTTTCCCAGTCCTTATGGCAACAGATTCCGTTCCTAGTTCCCGACAACCATGGTCAGGAATAATTCCGCTATCCTAACAAGCGTTTTGACAGATTTCACGCTTTTCTAACGGTTGTACGCATTAGGATATTCGGGAACGGTCAAAGTTCCAACAATCGCGGGGATTTTTTTCCCTGGCGGTATCGGGGCTATAGGCCCGGACGGACTACGACCCCGCCCGGGCCTCCGGCAGGATCAGCACCGGCGTGCCGACCGGGAGACGGGGGAACAGCTCGATGACCTCGTCATTGCGCATGCGCACGCAACCATGCGAGGCCGGCTGGCCGATACGCCCCTCTTCGTCGGTACCATGGATGTAGATGTAACGCTGCAGCGAGTCGATGCCCTCGCCACGGTTCACGCCATCTTCCAGACCTTCCAGCCACAGGATCCGCGAGGTGATGTTGTCACGCGGACTGCGTTCATCGGGGCCGGTGAGGATCTCGGCCGTCTGCCCGGTATTGCCCCGGGCGCGGAAGATGGTGCCCTTCGGGGCGCCCTCGCCGAAGCGCTCGGCGATGCGATGCAGACCCGGCGGGGTCTTGAGGCTCCCGTCCTCGTTACCCACGCCGTTCTCGGCGGTGGACACCTCGAAGATATCGGTCACCCGGCCGCCCTCCCACACGTAGAGGCGCTGCTGGTCCACGCGGACCACGACCACCGGCAGATCGGCGGAGGCCCGCGCCCGTTCACGGGCGTCGGCCACCACCGGTTCGATCCATTCGAGCGAGGGCAAGGTCACGTCGCCTACTTCTTGTTGGCCAGGTCGAGTACTTCGCCCGCGACCGGGGTGTTTTTCACGCCGTCGGCGCGGGCCGCGGCCAGCTGGTCCAGATAGCCATCCGGCAACTCGGTCACGTATTCGCCGGTGAATACCGAGCAGTCGAATTCGTCGATCGCGCGGTTACCGCGCCACACCGCTGCCTTCAGGTCTTCCAGGTCCTGATAGATCAGCCGATCCGCCGCGATCGCCTCGCACACCTCGTCCTCGTCGCGCCCGTGGGCGATCAGCTCGTGTGCAGCCGGCATGTCGATCCCGTAGACATTGGGATAGCGCACCGGCGGCGCGGCGGAGGCGAAATACACCTTCTTCGCCCCCGCCTCGCGCGCCATCAGGACGATCTCGCGCGAGGTGGTCCCGCGCACGATGGAATCGTCCACCAGCATCACGTTCTTGCCCCGAAACTCCAGCGAGATCGCATTGAGCTTCTGCCGTACCGACTTCTGCCGCTTGGTCTGCCCCGGCATGATGAAAGTTCGGCCGATGTAGCGGTTCTTGATGAAGCCCTCGCGGTACTTGATATCCAGCTCGTGGGCCATCTCCAGCGCGACGGTACGACCCGTGTCGGGGATGGGCACGATCACGTCGATATCGTGATCCGGCCACTCGCGGCGGATCTTCTCGCCCAGCGCGGTGCCCATGCGCATGCGCGCGCGATGGACGAACACGTTGTCGATCACCGAATCGGGCCGGGCAAAATACACATGCTCGAACATGCAGGGCGTCAGCCGCGTATTCTCCGCGCAGGCGCGCGTGTACACCTCCCCCTCGGGCGTAACGAACAGCGCCTCGCCGGGGGCCAGGTCACGCTCCAGCTCGAAGCCCAGCGACTCCAGCGCCGCGCTCTCGGAGGCCGCCATCCACTCCCGTCCCTCACCGTCTTCGGCCTCGCGCGAGCCGTAGACCAGCGGCCGGATCCCCTGCGGGTCGCGGAACGCCAGCATCCCGCGGCCGGCGATCATGGCCACCACGCCGTACGCCCCGCGCGCCCGCTGGTGCACCCGTTCCACCGCATCGAAGACAGAGTCCGGCGTCAGGCCGTTGTCGATGAACCGGAGCAGCTCCTGGGCGAAGACGTTGAGCAGGATTTCGGAGTCGGAATCGGTATTGATGTGGCGCCGATCGGTCGCGAACAGCTCGTGCTTGAGTTCCCCGGCATTGGTCAGGTTGCCGTTGTGCCCCAGCGTGATGCCGAACGGCGAATTCACGTAGAACGGCTGGGCCTCGGCCGAAGACGAGGAACCGGCGGTGGGATAACGCACATGGCCGATCCCCATGTTGCCGGTCAGCGTCTGCATGTGATGATTGTTGAACACATCGCGCACCAGCCCGTTGTCCTTGCGCAGATGCAGCCGCCCGTCATCGTCGCAGGTCACGATGCCCGCGGCGTCCTGGCCACGGTGCTGCAGCACCAGCAGGGCATCATAAATGGGCTGATTGACCGGGGAACGGCCAACGATTCCGACAACTCCGCACATACTGACTCCAGGGGGTTCGGGATGGCCCTTGCGTGACCGGGCCGGATCGGTGATTCGTTTCGACGGGTGATGATTACGGATGACGTCCTATTGCGGCGCATCCGGCGGTTCGGCGTCCGGTTCGGCCCCGGACTCGAACGGGAACGGGGCCTCCCCACCGGCGCCCGCGTCCGTCTCGCCGCCGGACACCAGACCCTCCAGATGTTCCTGCCAGTCTTCCGGGAGCAGTCCCAGCATCCAGTCGACCACGCGCTCGAAATGCGGGATGAGCATGCTGCGCTCCCACCAGCCCTCCTCCGGCATCAGGGTCAGCGAGGCGAGGAACACCAGCATGGCCACCAGCACCACCCCGCGCAGAGCACCAAAGATGACGCCCAGGGAACGGTCGGTCCCGGTGAGCCCGGTTCCCTTCACCAGCTTGCCCGCCAGCACGCCCAGCAGGCCGCCCACGATCAGCACGGCAATGAACAGCACGGCGAAACCGATCGCCAGACGAATGGTCTCGTCCGGGACCGCATCCGGCAGGACCACGGCCACGTCGGCGGCAAAGCGGATGCCCACCCATATGCCCACGATCCACGTCGCCAGCGAGAAGGTCTCGCGCACGAATCCGCGGAACAGGCTGATGACTCCTGATACGGCGATCAGGGCAATAATGACAAGGTCGATCCAGTTCACGGTGTCAGTCTATCGCAGGCTTGCTGGAACACGTACATCGATGCGTGGCGGCCTTCAGGGGAAGGTCACCACGATCCCGGACAAATCCCGTTCTTCTTCCAGGTCCTCGCGCAGTCGGATCGCCGCTTCGCGATCGGCCCGAGGCCCGACCTTGACCCGGTAGACGGTCTCGCCGTCCACCGTCACGTCCTCGACAAACGCCGCCAGTCCGGCATCCCGCAGGGCCCGTTCCTGTTCGCGCGCATTATCCCCGTCACGGTAACTGCCGACCTGGACCGCCCATCCACTGGTGACCTCCTGCGTCGGTTCCCCCTCGCGCCGCAGCGGTTCCGGCCCCTGCGCCGCCTCGGTTTCGGGACTGGCCACAGAGTCGTCCGCGGCCATGTCATCTTCGTCATCTTCCGCGTCAAGGTCCGATGGCAGTCTCCGCGCCTCCGCAACGCGCGACGTATCCATGCCGGGCGTTTCCATCTCGTCCTCCGGTGCTTCATCGCGCATGCGCGTGTCACGTTCCGATGGCAACGGCACGTCCGGCTCGGCGAACTGCGGTGCCTCGGGGACCGGGTCTTCCGCATCCGTCATGTACTGGTAGCCCGCCCCGTCGAACAACCATGGCAGGAAGATCACCGCGAGCGCGATCAGGATCACCGCGCCGACCAGGCGATAACGCACAACCGGCTCGTCGCTCACGGTGACACCTCGCCCGTGCATACCCGCTCCACCGGGCGCGTCGCCGTGGCTGCCGCCTCGGCCAGGAACGCGGGCCCTTCGGTCGCGGCGGCAGCCACGGTGTGGAACGACCCGAACACCACCACGCGGCCCGACGCCCCGGCTAGCTCCCGCGCCCGATCCAGCCCCTGCGCCACGCTCGCCGCAGGGGCTTCAACCCGGCCGACACCGGCTGCAGCCAGCTCCGCGGCGATGTCAGCCGCCGGCAACGCGCGCGGAAGATCCAGGGACAGCGGCACCCAGTGGTCGACCACCTCGTCCAGGGCCGCCCACATCGCGGCACGCTCCTTGTCGGCCATCACCGCCACGGCGGCGACCACCGGACCCGATACCGGTCGCGCCCGCAGCCAGCGACCCAGTTCCGCGACCGCATGCCCGTTATGGGCTACGTCGAGCAACCATTCGGGCTCGGCCCCACCCGGGCGAATCCGCTGCAGCCGACCCGGCGCCTGGCTGCACAACGCGGCCTCCACCACGGAGCCGTCCAGGCGGTATTCCAGCCCGAGACCCGCCACCACGGCCATGGCCGTGGCCAGGTTCATGCGTGCCGCGCCATCCACGGTCGCGACCGCCTCCGGCGCCAGCTCCAGCAGCGTCTCCTCGGCTTCGAAGCACCACCGCAGCGCATCTGCGCGCCCCACGGCAGGCTGCAGGTCGTAGTCCTCGCCCACCTGACGTACCGGCACGTCGAGCAGGCGAGCCCTGGCCTGCACGCTGTCGGGCGGATCCGGGTCGCCCAGCATCAGCGGGCGAGCCTCGCGCAGGATCCCCGCCTTTTCGGCCCCGATCGCATCGCGGGTGTCGCCCAGCCATTTCTGATGGTCCAGATCCACCGCGGTAATGACCGCAATGTCGGCGTCCCAGATATTGGTCGCGTCCAGCCGCCCGCCCAGGCCCACTTCCAGCACCTGCACGTCCACCGCGGCCTCGCGAAACAGCCAGCCGGCGGCAAGCGCGGCGAATTCGAAATAGGTCAGCGAGTCCTCGCCCCGCGCCCGATCCACCGCGTCAAAGGCCCGGCACAGTGCATCGTCCTCGGCCTCGCCGCCGTTGATGCGAATGCGTTCGTTGTAGCGAACCAGGTGGGGGGAGGTGAACAGACCGGTGCGCAGACCCATTGCCTGCAGCAGGGCCGCGGTACGCGTGGCCACGCTGCCCTTGCCGTTGGTCCCGGCCACCAGCACCGTACGCGGCGCATGCCGGCACAGCCCCAGGCGATCGGCCACCACCGCCGCCCGCTCCAGGGTCAGATCCATGGCGACCGGATGCAGGGTCTCCTGCCAGCTCAGCCAGTCGTCGAGACGTTCGAAGCGCACGGCCTCAGTCGGCCGGCCGGCCGCGGCTTTCGTCCGCTCCCGCGGTGGCCGGCACGGCCGTGTCCACGGAACCGGAATGGGCTTCGCGGCTTCCGGGCTCGGGATCCTCGCCCGGGGCCGGCGCGTGCATCATCATGCCCAGGATGGACGCCATGCGGGTGCGCATCTCGCGACGGTCGACAATCATGTCGATAGCGCCGTGATCCAGCAGGAATTCCGAGCGCTGAAAGCCCTCCGGCAGGGTCTCGCGCACCGTCTGCTCGATCACCCGCGGGCCGGCAAAACCGATCAGCGCCTGAGGTTCCGCCGCGTTGACATCGCCCAGCATGGCCAGACTGGCCGAAACCCCGCCCATGGTGGGATCGGTCATCACCGAGACGAACGGGATGCGCTCCTCGCGCAGGCGCGCCAGTACCGCGCTGGTCTTGGCCATCTGCAGCAGCGAGAACAGCGCCTCCTGCATGCGCGCTCCGCCCGAAGCGCTGAAGCAGACCAGCGGGATCTGTTTCTCCAGCGCCCGATCCGCACCGCGCACGAAGCGCTCGCCGACCGCCGAGCCCATGGAGCCGCCCATGAAACGAAAATCGAAGGCCGAGGCCACCAGTGGCCGGCCCAGCAGCTGCCCTTCCATCACCACCAGGGCGTCGCGCTCACCGGTGGATTTCTGCGCGGCTGCGAGGCGGTCCTTGTATTTCTTGGAATCGCGGAACTTGAGGACATCCGAGGATTCGATGTTTTCCGCAATCTCCTCGCGTCCCTGTTCGTCGAGGAAGGTCTCCAGACGCCGCCGCGCGTGCATGCGCCGGTGATGCCCGCACTTGGGGCAGACATCCAGATTGCGCTCCACCTCGGGGCGGTAGAGCGTGGCGTCACAGCCTTCGCAACGCACCCACAGACCTTCCGGGACCCCGCGCTTGTTCGCGTTGTCGGTGCGGATGCGCGAGGGCATCAACTTTTCGAACCAGCTCATGCCGACTCCGTCACGGACGCAAAACGCGCATTCTACACCGAGCCGGCGGCACTCGTGGAGCGTGCCGCATCCATCGCGCGACGCATCTCACCGAGTTTGTCCGCCGCCGCCCGGATGAAGCCCGCCGAATCCCCCGGATGGGCCTCCGCCAGACTGACCAGCGCACTGCCAACCACTACCGCGTCGGCCACCCGCGCCACGGCCGCCGCGGATTCCGCATCGCGGATCCCGAAGCCTACGCCCAGGGGCAGATCGGTGTATTGGCGGATCGCGTCGAGACGTTCATTCAGTGCCGAGGGGTCCAGACTCTGCGAACCGGTCACGCCCTTGAGCGAAACGTAGTAAACGAACCCGCGTGCCGCACGCGCCAGGTGACCGATCCGTTCGCTGGAGGTTGTCGGGGCCACCAGGAAGATCGGATCGATCCCCGCCCGGTCGAGCAGCCCGGTCACCTCGTCGCATTCCTCCGGCGGCAGGTCCACCGTCAGCAGACCGTCCAGCCCGGCCGCCGCGGCCTCGGTGGCGAAGGTCTCGAAACCCATGCGCTCGACCGGGTTCAGATAGCCCATCAGCACCACCGGGGTATCCGCGTCGCGTTCGCGGAACTGACGCACCATCTCCAGCACGTCGCGCAGCCCGGTGCCATGCTGCAGGGCCCGCTCGTGCGCGCGCTGGATCACCGGCCCGTCGGCCATCGGGTCGGAAAACGGGACCCCGAGTTCGACCAGGTCCGCGCCGGCCTCCACCAGCGCATGCATCAGGTCGACCGTGGCGCCCGGTTCCGGGTCGCCGGCGGTGATATAGGGCACCAGGGCCGCACGCCCGGCCCCACGGCATTGTTCGAAGCGTTGCTGGATGCGGCTCACAGCGTAATCCCCTCGCGGTCGGCCACGGTGGCGAGATCCTTGTCGCCACGGCCGGACAGGTTGACGATGATGCTCTGGTCCGGGCGCATGGTGGGCGCCAGATCGAGCACGTGCGCGATCGCATGGCTGGTTTCCAGCGCCGGGATGATGCCCTCGGTGCGGGTCAGTCGATGGAAGCCGGCCAGGGCCTGATCGTCGGTCACCGACACGTAGCTCGCCCGGCCGATGTCCTTCAGCCACGCATGCTCCGGCCCCACGCCGGGGTAGTCCAGCCCGGCCGAGATGGAGTGCGTGCCGATGATCTGGCCGTTGTCGTCTTCCATCAGGTAGGTGCGGTTGCCGTGCAGCACGCCGGGGCGCCCGGCGCCCAGCGGCGCGGAATGGCGCCCGGTATCCACGCCCTCGCCGCCGGCTTCCACGCCGACCATCTCCACGGACTCATCCGCAAGAAACGGATGGAACAGTCCGATGGCATTGGAACCGCCACCCACGCAGGCCACCAGAGTGTCGGGCAGGCGACCGGTCGCTTCCACGTGCTGCTCGCGAGCCTCGCGTCCGATCACCGCCTGGAAGTCGCGGACCATCGCCGGATACGGGTGCGGACCGGCGACCGTGCCGATGATGTAGAAGGTGTCGTCGACGTTGGTGACCCAGTCGCGCATCGCCTCGTTGAGGGCATCCTTCAGGGTGCGGGTCCCGGAGGTCACCGGCACCACCTCCGCGCCCAGCAGGCGCATGCGATAGACGTTGGGGGCCTGGCGGCGGGTATCTTCCTCGCCCATGTAGATTACGCACTCCAGGCCCAGGCGAGCCGCGACGGTGGCGGTGGCCACGCCGTGCTGCCCGGCCCCGGTCTCGGCGATGATGCGCTTCTTGCCGAGATGCCGCGCCAGCAGTGCCTGGCCGATGGTGTTGTTCACCTTGTGCGCGCCGGTATGGTTGAGATCCTCGCGCTTGAGGTAGATCTGCGCGCCGCCCAGCTCGCGCGACAGCCGCTCCGCGTGATAGAGCGGATTCGGCCGCCCCACGAACTGCCGCAGATCGCGATCCAGCTCGGCCAGAAATGCCGGGTCCTTCATGTAACGTTCGTACACGCCCTGCAGTTCGTCCAGCGCCCCCATCAGGGTCTCCGACACGAACCGCCCGCCATACACGCCGAAATGCCCGCGGGCATCCGGGAACGCCCCCCAGTCGATCGCTTCACTCATTCAGTGTCACCTCGTTGCGTCGCACCGCGCGCACGAAGGCGCGCATGCGTTCCGGTTCCTTGATCCCGGGTGCGGACTCCACCCCGGAACTCACGTCGACCCCCCAGGGCCGCGTTACGTTCAATGCCGTCTGTACCGACTCGGGATCCAGACCGCCGGCCAGCAGCCACGGCCGTGGCAGATCGGCCGGAATCCGCGACCAGTCGAAGCGGTGACCGGTTCCGCCGGTACGCCCGCCACCGTGGCTGTCAAGCAGGAACCCGCGTGCCTGCGGGTGCGCGTCCATCGCCCGGCGCGGATCCGCATCGCCGGCCATCGCGACCGCCTTCAGATACGGCCGGCCGAACCGCGCACAGTCCGCCGCCTCCTCGTTCCCGTGAAACTGCAGGCAGTCCAGCGGCACGACGTCCAGGACCTCCTCCACCCGCCGGGGATCCGGATCCACGAACAGACCCACGGCGCTCACCAGCGGCGGCAGCGCCGCGGCAATCCCTGCGGCCTGCTCCGCGCCCACGCAACGCCGACTGGCCGGGTGAAACACCAGGCCCACGGCATCGGCCCCGGCCTCGGCCGCCGCGCGCGCCTGTTCCGGGGTCGTGACCCCGCAGATCTTGATCCGATAACGCATTGGCCAAGCCTACCAGAACGCGCCGGATTCCCGCGGATACCCTGCCCGGGATCACCCTTACACACTGGCCGGCACCGGTCCCAGAACCGGTGCCTCCTGATCCGGCAGCGCAAACTCCGGCGGGTATTCCACCTGCACGAAGTACAGCCCCCCGGCCGGCGCCGTGATCCCCGACTGGCGTCGATCCCGCGCCGCCAGCACCTCACGGGGCCACTCCAGCTCCGCGCGGCCGTCGCCCACCGCCAGCAGTACGCCCGCGATGTTGCGCACCATATGATGCAGAAACGCATTGGCATGCACGTCCACCAGCACGTACTCACCGCGCCGCCGGACCGTCACTTCGTGCACGCGACGCACCGGCGACTTCGCCTGACAGGCCGCCGCGCGCAGACTGGTGAAATCCTGCTCGCCGACAAAATGCCGCGCCGCCTCCTGCATCCGCGCGACATCCAGCGGCCGCCGCCACCAGGCCACGCGGCCCGCCTCCAGACCCGGCCGCACGGGTCGGTTCGCGATCACGTAGCGATACCGGCGGGAACGCGCCGCGAAACGGGCATGGAACGCCGGTGCGACCGGCTGCGCCCAGCGAATCGCAATCGAATCCGGCAGGTTGGTGTTGCCCCCCAGGATCCAGGCATGCGCCTCACGCCGGCTCGCGGTGTCGAAATGCACCACCTGAGCCGTGGCATGCACCCCCGCATCGGTTCTTCCGGCGCAGGTCAGTTCCAGCGGGTGATCCGCGACAAAGCCAAGCGCCTTCTCCAGTTTCTCCTGCACGCTGGGCCCGTCCTTCTGCCGCTGCCAGCCCAGCCACGGCGTACCGTCGTATTCGACCCCGGCCGCCCAGCGCTGCAAGCCCGCCTCCGGTTCCCTTGTCTTGCCCATCCGCTGCCCGTACTCCCCGTCTTTCCTCGGTGCCGGTTCACCCCGTCACCCAACCGCCCCACTGCAACCCCAGTGCGACCATCCCCACCAGCGCCATCCAGCCGGTCTCCACTCCCCGCCAGCGATCCTCGCGCACCGCCATCGGGGAGCCCGGAGCGGGCTGTTCCCGTTCGGCCGGATCCAGGGCCGGATCCAGGGCCGCGTCCAGCCGCTGCACCAGCCATTCACGCACCGCATCCACCCTCGCCCTGCGGTCCCCCGACAGCCGGCCCCGCCGAGCTTCGATTCCGGCCCGGTCGCGTTCGAACGCCTCCAGCGCCAGGAACAGCCGGCGGGCGAAAGAGTGTCCGGCCCCCAGCGCTGAACCCCGCCGACCGCCCAGCACGCTGCCCAGGGCCGGCACCAGTTCCGTGCGCGCGTACCGATCCGTCAGCCAGACCACGGCCAGCACCACCAGCATCAGCGCCACGATCCGCGTAGCTGCCTCCAGCAGCCCCGCCGCGGTGCCTCCATCCACGGGCCACAGCCCGAAGAACAGGGCCAGCGACAGGTAGAACCACTTCATGCGCCACCACATGCGCAACGCACGCTCCCACGGAAACGCCCGCAGCCCCGGGGCCAGCAGCAGAGCCGGCACCGTCACGGAGACAGCCACCGGGGATGCCGTCAGCACGGCCCCCGACAAGAGCAGAACGGCCCCCAGGGCCCCGATCGCCGGTTGCATGACCACCTCCCCAACGCGAAAAGGGGCCCGCAGGCCCCTCTCGCCGGTACGGTCCGGACCGCGGGCGAACCCGCCGACCGGCCACCCCGTCAGGCGTCTTTCAGTTGGTCCTGGATCGCCCGGGCCCGCTCTTTCTCTTCATCCGACCCGGAGGCCATGATCTCGTCGATCAGATCCTGCGCGCCTTCCTGATCACCCATGTCCGCATAGGCCTGGGCCAGGTTCAGCCGGGTCTCGTTATCGTCTTCGCCTTCGGCCGCCGGAGCTGCGGAATCCAGCGCCGCCGGTTCGTCTGCTTCGGCGGACGCAACCGGTGGCTCGTCGCCGCCGGCTTCGTCGCCCAGCAGTTCGTCCAGATCCATGGACGGGACATCGCTGCCGGCATCGCCGCCGGCAGGCTGACTGTCATCGGCAGAGGGCAGATCCGATTCCTCGATATCAAAGGACAGATTGTCGAGGTCGTCGAGATCCCCCGCCGCATCCCCGGCTTCCGAACCCTGACTGGCAGCGGCCAGCTCTTCGTCGAGCCCGGTATCGGCCTCGAAATCCATACCGGAATCGAGCTCACCGGCCGCCTTTTCCGGCGCCGCCGGCTCGCCCGAACCCGGGGCCTCCTGTTCCTCGGCAAAACCCGACAGGTCAAACTCCCCGGGTTCGTCGGCCGAATCGCTGGCTGCGGTATCCGCGGACGGCGTACCCGAGGCCGCAGAACCGTCGCCCGATCCGGCTTCCAGGTCCGCGAGTTTCTCGCGGATCTCGCCGTCTTCCGGACCCAGGCGTTCGCGCAGGCTGGCGGCGGCCTGGCGCATCTCGGAGTCGCGCCCCTGAGCCGCGAAGGCTTCCACCAGCTTCAGGCGGTACTGGAGATTATCGGGCTCGTCGTCGATGGCCGAGGACAGGGTATCGACGGCCTGATCGTTCATGCCGTAGGCAAGGCAGACATCCACCTCGGCCAGCACGTCGTCGGCGCTCATACCCCCGGTTTCCGACGCCCCGATTTCACCAGCCGGGGTCGGCTCGCCCACCGCTTCTTCCGCCTGGCTCATGCCCGCATCGTCCCCGTCGCCCGGGCGCGCGGGCGTGGCCGGGGCCTCGTCCTGCGGTTCCGTACCGGTGCCACCGGCCGAGGCGGCAACGGCGCCTCCGGCAGCCACCCCCGTGGCACCCGCCACCGCGGCGCCCGAAACGGACGGCTCGGACGCCTCCTCGCGGGCCTCGTAACCGCTGCGCGGATCCGGGGTCGCCTTCACGCCGGAGTTGTCCACCCGGGCATTGCGGTCGCCACCCGGGCCACCCGGGCCACCCGGGCCGCCACCACGACCGCCGCGGGCAAATGCCAGCAGAACCAGCACCAGCAGCACCACCAGAGCGATGGCCATCATCATGAGCAGCGGATCGTTCATGATCCGCTGGTGCAGCGGAGCGTCACGTTCGGCCTCGGCCTCTTCCATGCGCGCCCGCAGTTCCGCCCGCTCGTCCTGCAGCTCCGCGAGCTGGGCTTCCAGCGTGGCCAGTTCCTCGCTGGCGATCTCGGCCACCTGTTCGCGATCCTGCAGGGATTCGCGCATGCGTGCGATTTCTTCCTGCATTTCGTCCATTTCGGCGCGCTGCGAGATCAGGGCCTCCTGAACGACTTCGGGCGATTCGGCGATCAGCGCCGCTTCCTCACCTTCCGGCAGCACGTCGGTGACGATTTCGAGACGATCATCCACTGCGTCCGCATCGTCTTCGGCCGCCACGGCTTCGTCATCTTCGCGTTCGGCTTCCTCTTCACGGACTTCTTCGGGATCTTCCTCGGGCTCGTCCCTGGCCTCTTCCTCGACGGCTTCCTCGGCCACGTCCGGATCCGTGTCCTCGGTCACTTCTTCTTCGGTAACCTCGGGCTCGGGCTCCGGTTCGGGACGCGTACGCGCCTGCCAGGCTTCGGTCTGACGCTGGATTTCTTCACGCGCCCCGGCGGCGTCGACCGCTTCCAGCGTCGCACGGTCCGGCGTGCGCAGTTCCGCGTCGGCACGCAGTGCATTGACGTTGCCATCGATAAAGGCATCGGGATTTTCCCGCAGGAACGCAAGCATGGCCTGCTCGTTGCTGACCCCGCTCAGCCCTGCCCGCTGCACGATCGCATACAGCGTGTCACCGGAGCGTACGCGATAGGTATCCTGCGGGGCCGCGCGGTCATCATCGGGCGCGGCCGCGGTGGTGCGTGCCGCCGCACGATCATCCGGAAGCGTGCCCGGAGGATCCAGCAGCAGGTTGATTTCACGGTAACTGCGCCCCCCGTCCCAGCGGGCTTCGAGAAGGACCCCGATGTAGGGCTCGCGCACGGGCTCGCGGGTGCGCAGGACGACTTCGCGATCCTGCCCCTCGCCACGGAGTTCAACCCGCAGGTCCCCCGGCACGCGGCCCCGGTCCAGTCCCGCACGGCGGTACCGCTCTTCGGAGGCCTGACGCACCTGCAGCGATTCATCGGTCGCCGCGCCTCCGCGCAGCGCCACCCGGACATCCAGCGCCTGGTTCAACGTGGACTGGATCTGGGGATCGCCCAGCCCCACGGAGCTGGAAGAGGCCGGCGCGACCAGCAAAAGAATGATTAGCCCGAATAGTAACTTGCGCACGAACGTCCCCCTGTGTGTGCGTGGTTGCTGTCCGGGGCCGCCCGTGTCTCTGCCGACACGGGCTGTTGCCCGGCCCCTTGAACAATGAGGCTACCAGATCCCCGGCATATTGTGGGATTTAATCACAGGTAATCGCGGATCAAAACCTCGGCGATCTGGATCGTGTTCAAGGCTGCGCCCTTGCGCACATTATCGGAGACCACCCACATATCCAGCCCGCGGGGATGCGAGATGTCCTCGCGGATACGGCCGACGTAAACCGCATCGGTGCCACTGCTTTCGGTCACGGCGGTCGGGTACCCTCCGTCCTCGTGGCGATCCAGCACCTCGATGCCCGGTGCGGCCGCCAGCAATTCGCGCGCGCGTTCGGCCGAGATCTTCTCGCGGGTTTCGATGTGCAGCGCTTCGGAATGCCCGTAGAACACCGGGATGCGCACCGCCGTGGGGTTCATCTGGATGGACTCGTCGCCCATGATCTTGCGGGTCTCCCAGACCATCTTCATTTCTTCCTTGGTGTAGCCGTTATCCTGGAAGACATCGATATGCGGCAGCGCGTTGAACGCGATCTGCTTGGGGTAGACGCTGCATTCCACCGGGCGACCGTTCAGCAGGGCCGCAGTCTGGTGGGCCAGCTCCTCGATCGCGTCCTTGCCGGTACCGGAAACCGCCTGATAGGTGGCCACGTTCACGCGTTCCACGCCGACCGCGTCGTGCAGCGGCTTGAGCGCGACCAGCATCTGGATGGTGGAGCAGTTGGGATTGGCGATGATCCCGTGGCGCTCGTAGTCGCCCACCGCATCCGGATTGACCTCCGGGATCACCAGCGGGATCTCGGGGTCATAACGGAACTGCGAGGTGTTGTCGATCACCACGCATCCGGCCGCGGCCGCCTTCGGCGCGTATTCCTTCGACACCGATGCTCCCGGCGAGAACAGCCCGATATCCACCTGCGAGAAATCGAACTGCGCGAGGTCTTCCACGATCAGTTCGCGGTTCCCGTAGGAGACGGTGCTGCCGGCCGAGCGTTCACTGGCCAGGGCATGCACACGGTCCAGCGGCAGGTCACGCTCGGCCAGGATGGAGAGCAGGGTCTCGCCGACGGCACCGGTGGCGCCGACGACGGCCACGTTGAACTTGCGATCACTCATGTCGGAGTCCTGTAACGTTGAGAAAGGGTGTCAGGCGTCGTCCAGCGCAGCCACCAGCGCATCGCCCATGCCCTGGGTCGATACCAGCTGCATGCCGTCGCCATGGATGTCCGGGGTGCGCAGGCCCTGATCGAGCACCCGGCCCACCGCGGCTTCCAGGCGTTCCGCAAGATCGTTCCGGTTCAGGCTGTGCCGCAGCATCATGGCAATCGACAGCACCGTCGCCATCGGATTGGCCTTGCCCTGCCCGGCAATGTCCGGCGCGGAGCCATGGATCGGTTCGTACAGACCCACGCCCTCGCTGTTCAGCGAGGCGGACGGCAGCATGCCGATGGAGCCGGTCAGCATCGCGGCCGCATCCGACAGGATGTCACCGAACATGTTACTGGTCACCATCACGTCGAACTGCTTCGGATCGCGCACCAGCTGCATGGCCGCGTTGTCCACGTACATGTGCGACAGCTCGACCTCGGGGAACTCCTGCCCGACGCGCTCGACCACCTCGCGCCACAACTCGGAGACCTCCAGCACGTTGGCCTTGTCCACCGAGCACAGGCGCTTGTTGCGTTTCATCGCGGCCTCGAAGCCGACCCGCGCGATGCGCTCGATCTCGGACTCGCTGTAGCCGGCGGTATTGAAGCCGTAGCGTTCGCCGTCACGCTGCTCGATTCCGCGCGGCTGGCTGAAATAGATCCCGCCGGTCAGTTCGCGCACGATCAGCAGATCCAGCCCGCTCACCACCTCGGGCTTGAGGGTGGAGGCCGAAGCCAGCTGCGGGTAGAGGATCGCCGGGCGCAGATTGGCGAACAGCTCGAGATCGGAACGGATCCCCAGCAGGCCGCGCTCGGGGCGCAGGTCACGTTCCAGGGATTCGTACTGCGGGCCGCCGACCGCACCGAGCAGGATCGCATCGGCGCGGCGCGCCTGCTCCCGCGTCGCCTCGGGATAGGGGTGGCCCGCCGCATCATGCGCGGCGCCCCCGATCAGACCCTGTTCGATCTCCAGTTCGAGGCCGCCGATCTCGGCGACGCGTTCCAGCACTTTCAGCGCCTCGGCCACAATCTCGGGCCCGATCCCGTCACCGGGCAATACCAGAATTCGGCTCACAAACCTCTCCTAACCATCAGATCCATCAAATTTTTTCCACCCGTAGGAGGCCAGCCCTCTGGCCGATTGGGCGCCAGGACAGGCTCCATCGGCCAGAGGGCTGGCCTCCTACGGGGGTAACCCCGTCCTGGCGCCCGGTCGATCCGACCGTTATTCCACCATCCACGGGCGTTCCTGCCGCAGGTGTTCTTCATAGGCGCGGATGTCATCGGCGTACTGCAACGTCAGGGCGATATCGTCCAGCCCGTTCAGCAGGCGGTGGCGCCGGTCCTCGTCGAGCGTGAAACGAAACACCGTACCGTCCGGCGCCGTTACGGTCATCTCTTCCAGGTTGACCTCGACCTGCGCGCCCGGATTCGCCTCCACCTGCTCGAACAGGTTCTGCACCTCGTCCTCGGCCAGCACCACCGGCAGCAGCCCGTTCTTGCAGCTGTTGGAGAAGAAGATGTCGGCGAACGACGGCGCGATCACCGCGCGAAAGCCGAAATCGGTCAGCGCCCACACCGCGTGCTCGCGCGAGGAGCCGCAGCCGAAGTTCTTGCGCGCCAGCAGGATGGTCGCCTGGTCATACGGTGGCCGGTTGAGCACGAAGTCGGGGTTCGGCCGGCGCTGCGAGTGGTCCATGCCCGGCTCGCCCGGGTCCAGGTAGCGCCAGTCGTCGAACGCGTTGGGGCCGAAGCCGGTGCGCTTCACCGACTTCAGGTACTGCTTGGGGATGATCGCGTCGGTATCGACATTGGAGCGATCCAGCGGCGCGACGATCCCGCGGTAAACGGTAAAGGCCTGCATCGCTCAGCCCTCCAGCTTCGACGGTTCGATGAAATGCCCGGCCACGGCCGCCGCGGCCGCCAGCGCGGGGCTGACCAGGTGGGTACGCCCGCCCTGCCCCTGGCGGCCCTCGAAGTTGCGGTTCGAGGTGGAGGCGCAGCGCTCGCCCGGCTCCAGCCGGTCGGCGTTCATCGCCAGGCACATCGAGCAGCCCGGCTCGCGCCACTCGAATCCGGCATCCAGGAAGATCCGGTCCAGCCCTTCCTGCTCCGCCTGCTGCTTCACCAGCCCGGAGCCCGGCACCACCATCGCCAGCTTGATGTTGTCGGCCTTCCTGCGACCCCTGACCACCTCGGCGGCGGCGCGCAGATCCTCGATCCGCGAGTTGGTGCAGGAACCGATGAACACCTTGTCCGGACGAATCTCCGTCATCGGCGTGTTCGGCTTCAGGTCCATGTATTCCAGGGCGCGCTGCATGCCCTCGGCGCGCACCGCATCGGACTCGGCCGCCGGGTCCGGCACGCGACCGTCGATCGGCGCGACCATCTCCGGCGAGGTGCCCCAGCTCACCTGCGGGGCAATCTCTGCGGCATCGAGCTCCACGACCGCGTCGAACTCGGCATCCGGGTCGGAAACCAGCGTACGCCAGTACTCGGCGGCGCGTTCGAACATCTCGCCGGTGGGCGCCTGCGGCTTGTTACGCACGTACTCGATGGTCTTCTCGTCCACCGCCACCATGCCCGCGCGGGCCCCGGCCTCGATGGACATGTTGCAGATGCTCATACGGCCCTCGACCGACAGGCTGCGGATCGCCGATCCGGCAAACTCGATCGCATAGCCGGTACCGCCCGCGGTGCCGATACGGCCGATGATCGCCAGCACGATATCCTTGGCGGTCACGCCCGGGCGCAGCTCGCCCTCCACGCGGATCTGCATGGCCTTCGTCTTTTTCTGCCACAGGCACTGGGTGGCCAGCACGTGTTCCACCTCGGAGGTGCCGATGCCGAAGGCCAGCGCGCCCAGCGCGCCGTGGGTGGAGGTGTGCGAATCGCCGCAGACCACGGTCATGCCCGGCAGGGTCGCGCCCTGCTCCGGCCCGATCACGTGCACGATGCCCTGGCGCACGTCGGCCATCGGAAAGAACTTCAGCCCGAAGCCGGAAACGTTTCTCTCCAGCGTCTCCACCTGGGTGCGCGAGACCGGATCCTCGATCCCGGCATCCCGATTGGTGGTGGGCACGTTGTGGTCCGGCACCGCCAGCACGGAATCCCCGCGCCACGGCGTGCGCCCGGCCAGACGCAGCCCCTCGAAGGCCTGCGGACTGGTCACCTCGTGCACCAGGTGGCGATCGATGTAGAGCAGCGTCGAACCGTCCGGCTCTTCGCGCACCACATGTGCCTCCCACAACTTGTCGTACAGGGTCTTGCCTGCCATTCCTCACTCCCCCGGCCGCGCCGCGATGTTCCTGCCATATTTTCGGTGAGCGGCCGCCAAAGCCCCCTGTAGGAGGCCAGCCCTCTGGCCGATTCGACGTTGGGGCAAATCGGCCAGAGGGCTGGCCTCCTACGGGCGGGCATGCCGATCACATCGTCAGTCTGCGGCTGCCGCGATATTCTTTCAAATCCGATTTCTTATCCGTATCATTCCATACAGTTATCAATCGGCGGCAGACGAGCCGGATTCCGCCATCGAATCGGCCATTATCGCACGCGGCCCCCGGAGAGACAGGCATGCGCCCGGAGCAACTGAGTGTTGAGTCCCTGCAGGCCTTCGTCGCGGTGGTCGACACGGGTGCGTTCTCCGCGGCAGCCGAACGTCTGCACCTGACGCAGCCAGCGATCAGCAAGCGCATCCACTCACTCGAGGCCACCCTGGAACGCCCCCTGTTCGAACGTCAGGGACGCCGCGTGCGCCCCACCGAAGTCGCCGAACGCCTGCTGCCCGAGGCCCGCGAGATCCTCGCCCGGCTGCGGGCGATCGAGCAGCAGATCGCGGATCTGGACACCGTGGTACGCGGTCGCATCCGCCTGGCCACCTCCCATCACATCGCGCTGCACCGCCTGCCCGACCCGCTGGCCGCGCTGCGCGGGCGCTACCCGGAACTCGAACTCGAGCTGGCATTCATGGACTCCGAGGCGGGTATCCAGGCCGTGCTGCACGGCGACGCCGATCTGGCCCTCGCCACGCTGCCCGAGTCGCTGCCCGACGGAATCGAGGCCCGGACCGTGTGGACCGACGAACTGGTGCCCATGATCGCCCGCACGCAGGCTGTCCGAGCGCCCGGCGACACCCTCACGCGCCTGCGGGACTGGCCGGCCATCCTTCCCCCGGCGGATTCCACCACCCGTCGGCGGATCGAACAGGCCCTGGCCGCGACGGAGCTGCGCCCGGCCGCCGCCCAGGAGAGTCCCTATCTGGAGGTGATCCGCATGATGATCGCCGCGGGTCTCGGCATCGGCTTCCTGCCACGCGACATGGCCACCGACGATCTCGCGGTGCTCGACTGGCCGGGGCCCCCGGTTGTCCGTTCCCTCGGCTGGGTACGCCACGCCGCTCGCTACCGCTCGCGTGCCCTGCAGGCCGTCATCGAGGAACTGGAAGGCGCGGCGCAGACCTGAATTCTCGCCGCTCAGGCGGCGTCGTCGGCCTGCACGCGCACACAGTTGCGCCCTTCGGCCTTGGCTTCGTACATACCCAGGTCCGCCCGGGCCAGAACGGCATCGATCGATTCCTCCGGCATCCAGGCGGCCACCCCCACGCTCGCGGTCATGCGCACCACCGCATTCCCGCTCTGTACGCAAAGGGCCTCGACCTCGGAACGCAGGCCCTGCGCGCGCTTCTCCGCCCGTTCCAGCGGCACGCCGGGCAGCAGCACCCCGAACTCCTCCCCGCCCAGTCGGGCCAGGGTCTCGCCGGGCTTCAGGGCATCGCCCAGCACCCGCGCCGTCCGACGCAGGACCTCGTCACCGACGGCATGACCGTGGCGATCGTTCACACCCTTGAAGTGGTCGAGATCCAGCAGCACGACCGTCAGCGGCTCCTCCTCCAGACGCGTGCGATGGCGGGCCGCCTCGGCGGCATCGAAGAATCCGCGCCGGTTGGCCACGCCGGTCAGCGGATCCGTGGTGGACATCCGCACCAGCCGGTCCATGGCCGCAAACTGCCAGTGGCGCAATGTATCCTCGCGATGCGCGATGGCCAGCAGCGCAAGCAGCACGAAGGAGACAAACAGCCCCGCCAGTCGGGCCTCCGCTTCCTCGGCGCCGGCAGCACTGCCAAGCACCACGCCCCAGGTGGCGAGCAACAGCACCGCGGTGAGACCCCAGCGCCAGCGGCCGGTGTTCGGCAGCAGCAGCACGAACACCACCCCGACAAACGCGAACTGGCTGACGTCCAGCGCCGGATTCGAGTGTTCCAGTCCATAGACAAAGGTCAGCGCGAGGGTCAGAAGCGTCACGCCGATGCCGGTCAGCGGGGCAGCGGTGAGCAGGCGTTCCGGCCAGCGCCAGACACTCACCGCCGCCGCCACGAGCATCACCGCGAAGATCCCTCGCAGCCCCAGCGCAAGCGAAAGCCATTCGGCCTCCAGACGCGCCAGATCCAGCGGAACCAGCGCCCCCAGCATGGCCAGTATCAGCACGAGGACTACCAGGAACGTCCCCCGCATCCCGCGCGAACGCTCGCTGCGAAACCGCCCTTCCAGCTCCCGGTCCGGGAACTCGGCCGTCCACGAGGAAGGGCGCGGCAGCGACACCGGGAGGCCGCCATACGGCATATAGCTGGGACGATCGCCCACCGCTTCCCCTCCGAATGGATATTGACAGTGCAGGATCCCACAAGAGGTGTGAGTGCACCAGAGCATTCCGTGCTCGGCACGGGAGTTCGCTCAGGCGTGCAGGGCCTCGCGCGGCAGCGCCGAGGAGATCATCCAGGCGGCAAAGACAAACAGCGTGGAAGCCACCAACGCCCCCTCCAGCCCCCAGAGCATGAAGATCGCGCCAGAGGCCAGCGTGCCGACCAGGCGGCCACCGGCGTTAGCCATGTAGTAGAAGCCGACCTTCATCGCCACGCGGTCGGACTCGGCGTAGTCGAGGATCAGGAAGGAGTGCACGGCCGAGTTGATGGCGAACACCACGCCGAACACGCCCAGCCCGATCATCAGCACCCAGGCCGGGTCCAGGCCGGCCTCCAGGCCGATCACGATGGCCAGCGGCAGCAGCATCAGAACGAACGCCCACAGACGCGCGGTCAGCCCGGTCGGATGCACCCCGCCCCGGCCCAGCAGGCGCGGCACCGAGGCCTGCACGATGCCGTAGCCGATCACCCACAGCGCCAGAAACGCCCCCACCTGCATGTGGTTCCAGTCCAGGGTCGCGCTCAGGAACACCGGCAGCGCGACCACGAACCAGACATCGCGCGCGCCAAACAGGAAAAAGCGCGCGGCCGAGAGCACGTTGATCGCGGTGGAGTTCGAGAACATCCGGGTGAACTTCGGCTTGCCGCCGACCTTGCCAAGGCCACGCGGCAGCCCGACCACCGAGAACAGCATCACCACGGCGAGCATCCCGGCCAGGACCACCAGCGCCATCTGGAATCCGACCGAGTACAGCAGCGCCCCACCGACGAAGAAACCGACCCCCTTCAGTGCGTTCTTGGAGCCGGTGAGCACCGCGACCCAGCGAAACAGACGCCCTTCGCCGTCGCCGGCGACCAGCTTCACGCCGGATTTCGCGCTCATCTTGTTCAGGTCCTTGGCGATCCCCGACAGGGCCTGCGCGAACATCACGTACGCCACGCCCAGCCACGCCTCGGGCACCGTGAGCATCAACAGCGCGGCGACCTGCAATAGCGTCCCGCCGATCATCGTGGTGTTCACCCCCAGCCGCGCGGCCAGCCAGCCGCCCGTCAGATTGGTGACCACCCCGAACAGCTCGTAGAACAGGAACAGGAAGGCGATCTCCAGCGGGCTGTAGCCCAGCTGGTGGAAGAACAGCACGACCAGCATGCGGATTGCGCCATCGGTGATGGTGAACGCCCAGTAGTTCGCGGTGATGCGCGCGTAGGCGCCCACGCCGAGGACCGGCGAAGCGTCAGGATCCGGACCAGGGAAACGCTGATTCATGTACACGCTCGCGCTCGAGTCGCTTTTGCGTGCGGACAAGGCGCGGTGACCGCCGTGCAGTCATTCTGCACAAGGGAGCCGCAACGCCGTGCGCGCGCCCGTTTTCGATAACAACGGGCGGCCGAGCCCCTGCATTCAATAACTTGTGGGGGTTGGCACCCCGGGTTCCCCGATCCTGCGTTGCGGCCCTTGCCGGTAGAACCACTACCGGCTGCGCACCGCGCCTTGTCTCGGAAAACCCGGGGTGCCAACGC